>JALYOO010000403.1 GCA_030856845.1 Gemmatimonadota bacterium | reverse complement strand
GCATTCAGCTGCACCTCGGCCGCATCTCCGAGATGGCGACGGGAGAAGGAAAAACCCTCGTTGCAACTCTGCCGCTTTATCTCAACGCGCTGCCGGGAAAGGGAGCACATCTCATCACCGTCAACTCGTACCTCGCGCGCCGCGACTCCGAGTGGATGGGACACGTCTATCGCTATCTCGGACTCACTGTCGGATGCATCGACGACACCGAGGCCGGTACGGTGCAGCGCCGCGAGGCGTACGAATGCGACATCACGTACGGCACGAACAACGAGTTCGGCTTCGATTATCTGCGTGACAACATGGTCGTGTCTAACGACCAGCGGGTGCAGCGGGGCCACGTGTACGCCATTGTCGACGAGGTGGACTCGGTGCTGATCGACGAAGCGCGCACGCCGCTCATCATCTCGGGCCCGGTCGGAAACGAATCCGATGCGGAGTACGCGATGCACAACGCGGCGGTGTCCCGCCTGGTGAAGCGGCAGGGCGACCTCGCCAACACCCTGGTAGCCGAAGGCGAGCGCGCGCTGGAGAGCGGCGATGCTGATACGGCGGCGTTGAAGCTGTTTCAGGCGCGGCTGGGCGCCCCGAAGAACAAGCGGCTGCTCAAAACGCTTCAGGAAACAGGCGTCAAGCAGACTGTGCAGAAGATGGAGCTTCAGCATCTCGCCGATAGAAAACTGCCCGCGTCGAAGCAGCAGTTTCGCGACATAGAGGAAGACCTTCTCTATGTCCTAGACGAAAAGGGACACACGGTGCACCTCACCGACCGCGGTGTGGATTTCATGTCGCCGCAGGATCATGAGGCATTCGTGCTGCCGGACATCTCACAGGAAGTGCACCGGATAGATCGCGACGAAGACATGGCGGCCGAGGAGCGGCTCGCCGCGCGCGCACAGATCAACCGCGAATACGCAGAGAAGAGCGAAACGCTCAACATCGTGCATCAGCTGCTGCGGGCTCACGCGCTGTACGAGATCGACGTCAACTATGTGGTGCAGGATGGGCAGGTGCTGATCGTCGACGAGTTCACGGGACGCACGATGCCGGGCCGACGCTGGTCGGAAGGTCTGCACCAGGCGGTGGAAGCGAAGGAAGGCGTTCAGGTGAAGGGCGAAACGCAGACGATGGCGACGATCACCATCCAGAACTACTTCCGCATGTACTCCAAGCTGGCGGGGATGACCGGTACCGCGGAAACCGAAGAGACAGAGTTCCACGAGATCTACGGTCTCGGCGTGTCCGTGATTCCGACGAACCGCGATGTTATCCGCGACGACCGGCACGACCTCGTTTACAAGACGCGCCGCGAAAAGTACAACGCGATGCTCGAGGAAACCGAGCGGCTCCACAAGCTCGGCTACCCCGTGCTCGTGGGCACCGTGAGCGTAGACGTATCAGAAACTCTGTCGCGCATGTTCAAGCGCGCCGGCATCGTTCACAACGTCCTCAACGCGAAGTACCACCAGCGCGAGGCGGAGATCGTCGCGAATGCCGGACAGCCGGGGGCTGTCACGATCGCGACGAACATGGCTGGCCGCGGAACCGACATCAAACTCGGCGAGGGAGTGACGGTATCGCAGCCGTCTGTCGTGAAGGACGCGGAGAATCAGCCGGTGGCGGTCGAGGAGTGTGGAGGGCTTCACATCATCGGCTCCGAGCGCCACGAGTCGCGGCGTATCGACCGTCAGCTGCGCGGGCGCGCGGGGCGACAGGGCGATCCGGGCTCGTCGCAGTTCTTCCTCTCGCTCGAGGACGATCTCATGCGGCTGTTCGGCAGCGACCGGATCGCCAAGCTGATGGATCGAATGGGGGCGGAGGAAGGCGAGATGCTGACTCATCCGCTCATTACGCGCTCGATCGAACAGGCACAGAAGCGCGTCGAGCTGCAGAACTTTCAGTCGCGCAAAAGGCTGCTCGAGTACGATGACGTGATGAACCAGCAGCGCGAGGTGATCTACTCGCTGCGGTCGTTCGCGCTCGACGGTGGGGAGGAGCTGCGCGGCGAAGCGCAGAAGATGCTCGAGAAGGGCGTCTCGCGTCGCGTGGAGAACACTCTGGCAGTGTTCGATACGGTGGAAGAGTGGGATATCGGGCTGCTGCGGCAGGATCTGCTGATGCACTATCTGCTGAGCGTGCCGTCGTTCGAGGAGAATGTCGACCATCCCGCGTCGCTGGTGGATGCACAGCAGGAAGCTGTAGACGCGGCCAGGCGCGCTTTCGATGAGAAACTCGGCAGCCTGGGCGAATTCGCGGGGCAGCTGTTGTCGCTGGTGATGCTCAACGTTCTCGACGAGAAGTGGAAGGACCACCTCTACGATCTGGACCAGCTGCGAAACGCGATTCACTACCGGTCGTGGGGGCAGAAGGATCCGCTCATCGAGTACAAGCACGAAGCGTATACGATGTTCGTGGATTTGATGAACGACATCTACCACACCTTCACCGAGCGATTTCTACGCGCGCAGATCAGCTTCGAGCCGCCCTCGTTCGAGGCGAGCGATGAAGAGGGGAACGGAGCACGCGGCGCGCGTTCGGGGCGCGGCAGCGGTGGCGCCAGGGGTCCGACGAAACGCTACAATGCACTTGGCGTTCTGGAGGACGTCGAGGTCGATGGCGACGAAGCCAACGGCGAAGGGGAAGACGCGACGCTCGACATCGGGCCGGCTGAGCCACCGACGAGGAAGGTGGCTGCGCGGCCCGAGCCGGTCGTCACTGGCGCTGGCAGAGTGCGGTCGCTGAGCGCCGTGCCCGCTGCCACCGGGAGCGCCGACTGGAGTAATGTCGGCCGCAACGATCCGTGTCCTTGTGGGTCGGGCAGGAAATTCAAGAAGTGCCACGGAGTTACTGCCTAGGCCTCACCTGACGGCCACAAGCTGATGGCGGCGGCAGCACGACGGTGCGTGCTCGCCGCCTCCAGGTTGCTACACATGCGTACCCGAATCGAGTGGAGTGCGTATGTCATCAGCTATTCGTGAGCTTCCCACCAGCGAGCGTCCCCGCGAGCGCCTGAAGTCGCACGGCGCGCGCGCTCTCAGCTCCGCTGAGCTTCTCGCGATCCTGCTGGGAAGCGGATCTGAAGGAAATCCTGCGACGGGCATCGGACACGAGATACTCGCGAGATCGCGCGGGTCATTGCGACGCCTCTCCGCACAGCCGGTGGCGGCGCTCACGGCGCTCACCGGAGTGGGAAACGCACGGGCCGTCGCCATTCACGCGGCGCTCGAGCTCGGCCGCAGGATGGCCGCCGAAGAGCGCGAGGATGGCATCCCGGTCCGCGGTCCGCGCGACGTTCACGAGATCTTCGGCCAGCGCCTGCAGGACCTGCCCGTCGAGGAGTTTCACGTCGCCGTGCTCGATTCGCAGCACCGGCTCGAGCGCGACATCACCGTAACGCGCGGGCTTCTCAACTCGTCGCTCGTACATCCGCGCGAAGTATTCCGGGAAGCGATCGCCGAGAACGCGGCGGCGATCATTCTCATTCATAATCATCCGAGCGGCGATCCAACCCCCTCGCCCGACGACCGTATCACCACCGAGCAGCTGGTGCAGGCAGGGCGGGTACTCGACATACCCGTGCAGGATCACATTATAATTGGAAGGGGGCGCTATCTGAGCTTCGCGGAGGCAGGCCTGTTGTGACTGCTGTTGAATCGCTCGCTGTAATTCCCGGATGGAACGACAATGGCGAGCCACTCCCGGAGCGGCTCGATCAGGAGCTCCTCGTGCGCGCGTATCGCTACAGCGAGCGGGCCCACGTTGGCCAGAAGCGGCTTTCCGGCGAGAATTTCGTGTCGCACTGCGTGGAGGTCGCGAAGATTCTCGCCGGCCTGCACCTCGATACGGTCACCGTCGCGTCCGGATTGATCCACGATGTAGTCGAGGACACGTCCCTCACCGTCGCCGACGTCGAGGCGGAGTTCGGCAAGGAGATAGCGGAGATCGTCGACGGGCTGACGAAGATCGGACATCTCCCGCTCAACTCGTCGCAGGAGCGGCAGGTAGAGAACTACCGCAAGCTGCTGCTGTCCATCGCGCGCGACGCGCGCGTGATCCTGATCAAGCTCGCCGACAGGCTGCACAACATGCGCACGCTCGAGCACCTGCCGGCGGAAAAGAAACGGAGAATTGCGCAGGAGACGCGCGACCTGTACGCGCCACTCGCGCATCGGTTCGGAATGGCGAGAATGCGATGGGAGCTCGAGGATCTCGCCTTCAAGCACCTCGAGACCGCAGAATACAAATCGCTGGCGAAGCTCGTATCGCAGCGCCGCGGTGAGCGGGAAGAAACCGTCTCTTCGCTCAGCGCACCACTACAGGAGCTTCTCGACGGCTCGGGAATCAACAACGTCGAGGTGACGGGGCGCCCGAAGCACCTCTGGTCGATCTACAAGAAGATGACGAAGTGGGACAAGCCGTACGAGGAGATCTACGATCTGATGGCGATCAGAGTCCTTGTCGATACCGTCCCCGACTGCTATCACGCCCTCGGCGTCATTCACGAGCGTTACACGCCGTTGCAGGAGAGGATCAAGGACTACGTCGGACAGCCGAAGTCGAATGGCTACCAGTCGCTGCATACGACGATCTTCGGGCCCGGCAAGCAGCTGTTCGAGATCCAGATACGCACGCGTGAGATGCATCGCACTGCCGAATACGGAATTGCCGCGCACTGGCGATTCAAGGAGCAGGCACGGAGCGCCGACGAGCTCGATCGCGCGCTGCATTGGTTCCGGCAGGTGCTGGAGCTTCAGCTCGACGCGAAGACCCCCGACGAGTTCCTCGAGTTTCTGAAGCTCGATCTGTATCAGGACGAGATCTTCGTTTTCACCCCGACCGGCGACGTGATTCAGCTGCCCAAGGGCGCCACGCCGATCGACTTCGCTTTCGCTGTCCACACGGAAGTTGGGTTGCACACGTGCGGCGCGCGAATCAACGGCCGTCAGGCCACGCTTGCGCGCGAGTTGAAGAACTCCGATACCGTTGAGATAGTTACCTCGCCAACCGCGCGGCCGACGAGGGACTGGCTGTCTCACGTGCGCACCGGCCGCGCGCGTCACAAGATCCGCCAGCGGCTGCGCATCGAAGAGCAGACCACTTCGACGAAGCTCGGCAGGGAAATTCTCAATCGCGAGGTGAAGCGGCGGCGACTGGGAAAGCTGGAGGATGGACAGCTGCTGCTCGCCGCCGAAGCTCTTGGTTTGAACGACGTCAACCATCTTATCGCGTCGATCGGTCAGGGCGATATTGGCGTGATGCAGGTGCTGAAGCACCTCTTCCCGGAGAACGAGGTAGCTCCGCCGCCGATCAAGACAGGGCCGTTCGACTGGCTTGTCGACAAGGTGCGAGGCAGTCCGAAGGGCGTGCGAATTCAGGGTGTCGACGGGCTGATGGTTCGATACGCACAGTGCTGCCAGCCGGTTCCGGGAGACATCGTGGTGGGCTACGTCACGCGCGGCCGCGGCGTCAGCATCCACCGGGCGGATTGCCCCAACCTCCTGATGCTCGACCTCGAGCCGGAACGGCGTCTCGACATCGACTGGAAGGAGCTGGAAGGGGAACGGTTCATGGTGCGGCTCGTGCTGGATGCCACCGACCGACGTGGTTTATACGCCGATCTTGCAGCGGCTGTCGCGGCCACCGATACCGACATTCGTTCGTTCGAGCTGGCATCCGCAGACGGGCACGTAACGGGTGCGCTTGCTGTCGAAGTCGAGAACCTCGCGCATTTGCAGAAAGTCCTCAAGGCGGCGCGAAGGGTGAAAGGGGTTACCGAAGTAACCCGCAAGGAGAGGCTCGCCAGCGACAACTAGCTTCCGCTATGACGGTTCGCTGCGGCCTCACTGGTTAGCCGACCCGAATAAAAGCCGACAATTGATTATATTTCAGGGTGCCAAAAGCCGATTTCAATCTCAAGGCGCCCTTCAAGCCTGCGGGTGACCAGCCGCGCGCCATCGCTGAGCTGACCCACGGACTCGAGCGTGGCGACCGATTCCAGACTCTCCTTGGCGTCACCGGCTCCGGCAAGACGATGACGATCGCCAACGTCATCCGGAATTTCGGCATGCCGACACTCGTCCTGTCGCACAACAAGACGCTGGCTGCCCAGCTCTACGGCGAGATTAAGAGTTTTTTCCCGAACAACGCTGTCGAATATTTCATTTCCTATTACGACTACTACCAGCCCGAAGCGTACGTACCCACAACCGACACTTACATCGAGAAGGACGCGTCGATCAATGAGGACATCGACCGCCTGAGGTTGAGAGCGACGTCGAGCCTGATGGAACGGGACGACGTCATCATTGTCGCCACGGTCTCCGCGATCTACGGCCTTGGAGATCCCCGCAGCTACCGCGAACAGATGGTCACCCTCACGCGCGGGCAGCGCATACCGCGCGACGAGATCCTCAGGTCATTGGTGAAGATCCAGTACGCGCGCAACGACGTCATGTTCGAGCGCGCCACCTTTCGCGTGCGTGGCGATACCGTTGAGATACTGCCGGCCTATGAAGAGCAGGGCGTGCGTGTCGAGATGTGGGGAGACGAGATCGAGAAGATCTCGAAGATCGATCCGTTGACTGGCGAAGTGATCGCCGACCTCGCTAAGGCGGCCATCTATCCGGCGAAGCACTTCGTGACGTCGAGGCCGACTATTCAGCGCGCCATCGAGCTCATCCGCGCCGAGCTGGGGGAGCGACTGACGGAGCTGCGCGCGACGGGTAAGCTGCTGGAGGCGCAACGGCTGGAATCGCGGACCAACTTCGATATAGAGATGATGCTCGAGATCGGAACCTGCGCGGGAATCGAGAACTACTCGCGTCACCTCTCGGGGCGCGAGGCGGGTGAGCGTCCGGCATGCCTGTTCGATTACTTCCCGGAAGATTTTCTCGTGGTGGTCGACGAATCGCACGTTACGCTTCCTCAGGTCGGGGGGATGTTCAACGGCGATCGTGCGCGAAAGCTCACTCTCGTGGATTACGGGTTTCGCCTGCCGAGCGCGCTGGACAATCGCCCGCTGATGTTCGACGAGTTTCTATCGCTCACTCCGCGGGCCATCAACGTTTCCGCCACACCGGGCGAGATCGAGCTTCGTTTGTCTGAGGGAGTCGTGGTGGAGCAGATCATCAGGCCTACTGGCCTGATCGATCCCGAGATCGATATCCGCCCCGTGCGCGGCCAGGTGGATGACCTGCTGAACGAGATTCGAATTCGTGAGCGGAAGGGCGAGCGAGTGCTCGTGACGACGCTCACCAAGCGGATGTCCGAGGATCTCACGGATTATCTCCAGCAGATGGGAGTGCGCGTGCGCTACATGCATTCCGACATCGACGCGATCGAGCGGATGGAGATCGTGCGCGGATTGAGGCTGGGCGAGTTCGACGTGCTGATCGGAATCAACCTGCTTCGCGAGGGTCTCGACCTTCCGGAAGTGTCGCTGGTCGCGATTCTCGACGCGGATCAGGAAGGGTTTCTGAGAAGTGACAGGTCTCTCATTCAGACAGTCGGGCGCGCGGCGCGCAATGTGAACGGGCGCGCGATCTTCTACGCCGATAGAATCACGGGCTCGATGGAGCGCGCGATGGAAGAAACGAAGCGCCGGCGCGAGACCCAGCGCGCGCACAACATCGAGCACGGCATCACCCCTGAGACGGTCATCAAGAGCACCGAGCAGGTGCGTTTCATCACTCGAATTGCTGATTCCCGCGAGGCCCGGGAGGCCCGCGAAGAAGACCGCACCCGCCGCGTCGCGGAGGCGCGGCCACGATACAGTGGTACCGATCCCGCGGAATTGATTGCGTCCCTCGAGAAGGAGATGAAGGACGCTGCTGCGGCCCTCGACTTCGAAGCGGCTGCTCGGCTGCGAGACCAGTTGTTCGAGATCAAGGCAAAAACCGACGGAAACCGGTCACGCCCGCGGGGTGCTCTCGCCGGAATACGGGCGGAACGCTGATGCAGGCGCAGCGCCCCGTAGTCCCGCCGCTCGCCGAACGCGGCAGGTTGACGCTGAATGAGCCCGAGCTTCGCAGCTGGGGAGAATCGCTCGGACGCTCTGCCGCTCCCCCTCTGTTGATATCGCTATCGGGAGAGCTCGGCGCCGGAAAAACGACACTCGCTCAGGCGATTTGCCGCGGATACGAAGTCGTCGACGAGGTGACGAGCCCGACGTACGCGCTGGTGCACCGGTACGAAGCGAAGAAATCGCCAGTATTTCACGTCGACCTCTACCGGCTCTCCGGTGGGGCGGATCTCACCAATAT
>JALYOO010000391.1 GCA_030856845.1 Gemmatimonadota bacterium | reverse complement strand
TTGCTACGATTGTCCGTGTAATAATTCTTAGTCTTTTTTTCGAATGGAGTTCTCCGTGGTTGATGAGGCCAAAAGGAAGGGCTTCAATCTCTATGGGGGATTGGACCCGGCGAACGTACCAAGATATACGCGCAAGGACGCGGAGCGTGCGACGGGCGTGCCGGCGTCAACTGTGGGTGTTTGGGTGCATGGTATGCCCTACACGAATACGAAGGGCGACCGGGATAGGTACGAGCCCGTGATTGACCTGCCCAACCAAAAAGACCCCCGCCTCTCTTTCAACAACCTACTGGAAGTAAATGTTCTCCGCGCTTTGAGAGAGGTTCACGAAGTCCGTCTCAGGGTCGTCCGTCAGGCCATGGAGAATGCACGGCAGGAATGGGACATTGATCGTCTCCTGATCCATCCGAATCTACGCGCAACGAATGGAAAGCTGTTCCTCGACTACTATTTCCAACTAACGGATCTGTCCAATACAAAGCAGTTGGTAATGCGGTCGTTGCTAGCGGATAGCCTGAAGCGGGTTGAGGTAGACGAAGAGTTACTCGCAAGAGCGTTCTTTCCAGAACCTCGATTCATGCCGAAGGACTCGCAGCCGATTCTCGTGTCGCCATTCATCTCGTTTGGAAACGCGATTCTCGAACGTCGTGGAATCTCAACCTATGCGATTCGGTCACGAGTTGATTCTGGCGAAAGCCCAGAATCGATTAAGGAAGACTACGAAGTGACTGAGGAGGAGTTCCAAGAGGCAATTCGTTACGAAGCCGCCGCGTAGTGCCCCCAACGCATGGGTTTTCTTCACGGATCGTGATCTAGGAAAGAGTATTCCTAACGCGTTGCGAGCTGCGGGGTATGCAGTAGAGTGCCACGATGATCACTTCCCCGACACACGCACGAAAGACGAAGTGTGGTTAACTCAGGTAGCCTCACGCGGCTGGATTGCGTTCTCGCACAACAAGGCCATCCGGCGCGTAAAAGAAGAGCGGGACGCCGCCATGCGCGCTGGACTTGCATTGTTCTTTTTGATCGGGAAGCACCACGAGGATTACCAGCGAAACCTCGTCGCCACGATGCCACGCGTGATCACGTTTCGCGAGCGACACGAACCGCCGTTTATCGCGAAGATTCATCGTCCAGATGCAAGGTTTCCCATCGGCAGCCATCCAGGTCGTGTCGAGATGGACCTGACGAAAGAAGAATGGCTTGCAACGCTCGATGAAGAGTCTCGGGCTTAGGCTTCCTTTTCGTTATTCCAGCGTGAGCGTGCAGCCTTGCGCGCTATCTTCCGCCGGTGCCCTTTCGAAAGCGCCTTTGCTCGCGCCTTGCCACCTTTTTTCCCGCCAATCGCCCCGCGCCTTGCAGCTTCACGATTCTTTTCTGTCCGATCCGCAGGTGGTAGCGACTTAGGCGCTTCACCTGTGGCTTCCTGCATTACACGAAATGCAGTCTCGGCAACGTCAGGCCGGAGCTTTGCGGGCTTCTTGGGCATGACCGAAATTATAGCTTCGTCGCTAATCCCGCTTGATTGTCACGAGTGAAACTGGCCCACTACCGCGGCCCTTGTCGACCACCGAGGACCACAGAGATCTAGCGGTGTCCTCCATCCTCGATCAGTCGTCGATCGTCGATTGCGGTTCGTCCTGAGTTCTCATGGGCCCTCCATCCTCAGTCCGGAGGCGCGCTGCGCTCCAGTGGCATACTGCCGATGCTACGCGACGGCGTACTGGTGCGTGACGTCCCTGCCCTGGCCCTTCACAACCAGCTTGAACTCATCCGGCTTGAGTAACGGGTCATCGCGTAGCTCGAGCGAGAACGAAGCGCTCTTCTGAAGTCGCTGAACAAGCTCCCGTTCCTGCTCCAGCACGTACATTGCGACGTCGGGATGCAGCTTGACGAGAAGGTTGTCGCGCCGGCCCTCGACGACCATGCGCCGCACCGACCTCTCCATTCTTCGAACTATCGTTTCAGGGGTGAAAACACGTCCCGTGCCTTCGCAGGTAGGACACGGTTCAGTCATGCTCTGATAGTGACTCTGGCGAACACGCTGGCGCGTCATCTCGATCAGGCCGAGATCGCTCACGGCAAACGCCATTGTGCGCGCGCGGTCACGGGTCAGGTGAGTGCGCAGCTCCTGCAGAACCTTTTCGCGTGACTGCCGCGTCTCCATGTCGATGAAATCACAGACGATGATCCCACCGACGTCGCGAAGCCGCAGCTGCCGCGCTATCTCGGCCGCTGCTTCCATGTTGGTGCGCAACACCGTCTTCTCGGGATCCTTCTTGCCCGTATAGCGCCCCGAGTTTATGTCGATCGAGACAAGCGCTTCAGTGGGCTCGATGATGAGGTATCCGCCGGACGGCAGCTCGCACCGCCGCTTGAATGCATCGCGAAGCTCATTCTCGATACCCGCGTTGTCGAAGAGGGGCGCTCGGTCTTCATAGATCTTCACACGCGGAATAAGGTCCGGCGCTACAGTCTTGAGATACTCAGTGATCTCGGCGAAGACGGGCTTCGAATCCACCGTGAGACTGTCCACCTTCGCGCTGAAAAGGTCGCGGACGAGGCCGCGGGTAAGACCCGTCTCGCGATGGAGCAGCGAAGGAGCCCGGGTGAACTGACTCTTCCGTTTGATTTTTTTCCACTGGGCCATGAGCATGTCGAGGTCGCGCTTCAGCGCTTCCGGTGTGACATCCTCGCTCACTGTTCTGACTATGACACCACCCGACTTGTCGGGCAGAATCGCACCCACCTGCTCTTTCAGCCGCTGCCTCTCCGCCCCGGCGCCGATCTTCCGGCTGACGCCAACGCGTGACGAGTCGGGAATGTAGACCAGGAATCTTCCAGCGAGAGAAATCTGAGCGGTGACACGGGGCCCTTTGGTTGAGATAGGCTCTTTCGAGATCTGAACCATTATCTCCTGCCCGCGCTTGAGCGCCTCTTGAATCGGCGGGGCCTTGCCTCCACGTCGCGAGGACATTCCGTTGGTAGCGGGCGCAGCGCCTTTCGCTTTCGACCCATTTCCGTTCGTCGGGGCCTCGACGACTATGTCGTCATCGTCTTCTTCTTCATCGTTTTCGGCTTCGTCAGCGGACTCCCGAACGAGATCCGACGCATGAAGAAACGCGCTCTTTTCGGTGCCGATGTCCACGAAGGCGGCCTGAATGCCGGGAAGCACCGCTTCCACCCGGCCAAGATAGATGTCGCCGACCATGCGGCGGTTGTCGGGACGGTCTACCAGAAGCTCGACGAGCTTGCCGTCCTCCAGTATCGCGACCCTGGTTTCGCGCGGGCCGGCGTTGATGAGGAGTTCTCTTTTCATCGTCATCCCGCCCGGCGATCGTGACGGCGACTCGGCGTCACGATCGGCAGGGCAGGATTGTCCTTGAATGGGCGCGACTGAGGAGGCGCCTGAATGTCGTGTTGAACCAGAAGACGTTGCCCGCCGGTCATGTGCATGGGCGGCGCGAGTCGCACACTCACCCCATGCCGGAAAGCATAACTGTCACCCAAATCTATTGGCCGAACCGGCGTTCTTGCAATAGTGACAACAACTTACAGACCACGCTTCATCCTGAATGCAAGCCAGGCCATCGCCAGAATGTAGGTGACGCCCGCCTTCCATTCACCGTGTTTCATGTAAAGGCCGGCACTGAACCCGCCGTGTTCTGACGGCTGGTTCCTCCACGGCGTAACCCGCGGAACGAACGACGGCACGTTGGCGGAGTACCGATCGTAATCCTCCGGAAAGCGGCCGCGGATGTTCGCCCGCTCCCGCTCCATCGTCGGCGCGTACACCAGCGCCCAGAAGGCGATGACGACCAGCAGCAGGCCCCAGTGGGCGGCGATCGCGAAGCCCGCTCCAATCAGAAAACTCCCGAAATACAGCGGGTTTCGCGTGTGTGCATACGGCCCGGTGACCGCCAGCTGCTGGTTCTTGGAGATGTGTCCCGAGGCCCACGCTCGCACCAGTACACCCATGAGAGCGACCGGACCACCAACCGACAGGGTCAACAGAGTGGGCCGTGCCCAGATCAGGTACGCAATGCCGAAGGCGAAGCCAAGTGGCAGCCGAAGCTTCTTGGCAGCCTCCGAATAGGTCAATCGAGCAGGCCTCTCAACAAGTGCCGCGCAATTACGATCCGCTGGATCTCGGAAGTGCCTTCACCGATTTCGCAGATCTTGGCATCTCGCATCATACGCTCGACCGGATAGTCCTTGGTGTAGCCATACCCGCCGTGAATCTGGATCGCCTTGAGCGTCGACCGCATCGCCAGTTCGGAACAGAACAGCTTGGCGATGGCCGCTTCCTTTCCGAACGGCTTCTTGTGCTGCGCCAGCCAGGCGGCGTGGTACATGAGGTGCCGGCCGGCTTCTATCTCGGTTGCCATGTCGGAGAGCTGGAACTGGATCCCCTGAAAGTTCGCGATGGCCCGGCCGAATTGTTTCCGCTCGCTGGCGTAGCGCAGCGACTGGTCGAACGCCCCCTCGGCGATGCCCAAAGACAGTGCCGCGATCCCGACTCGTCCTGAGTCCAGCGTCTGCATGAAGTTGATGAAGCCCATGCCCTCGTCGCCGAGCCGGTTCTCCTCGGGAACTTCGACATCCTCGAAGACCAGCTCGCGAGTGTCGGACGCGCGCCAACCCAGCTTGTCTTCCTTCTTGCCGGCGCGGAATCCGCGCATTTCCTCCAGCGAGTCGTCGTGACCGATCGTCGCTGAGCCTCGGTGTGACAGGTCCGCCTGCTTGGTGAGGATGAACGAGCTGATGCCTTTCGTTCCGGCGGACGGGTCGGTGACGGCAGTCACCACGAAGATCTCACCTACACCGCCGTGCGTAATGAATACCTTGGTCCCGTTGAGAACGTAGTGTCCGTTTTTTTTCACCGCCGTGCTGCGAGTGCCGGCCGCATCACTTCCGGCGGTGGGCTCAGTCAAACCGAATCCACCAAGGACCTTGCCGCTGGCGAGGAGGGGAACGAAACGCTCCTTCTGTTCTGCTGTCCCGAAGTTGACGATTGGTGAGGTGCCCAGTGTCGTGTGAGCGGAGATCGTGATGCCGTGAGACGCATCAACGCGCGCCATCTCGTGTATCGCGATCATGTAGCTGAGCAGGTCGAGACCTGCACCACCGAGCTCCTCGGGCCATGGAATTCCCAGCAGCCCCAGCTCTCCCATCTTCTGAATGTTTTCCCATGGAAACTCCTGGGACGCATCGAAACGCGCGGCGACGGGAGCGACCTCATCCCGCGCGAATTCCCGAACCATGTCGCGAACCGCGATGTGGTGATCGGAGAAGTACAGTGAATCGTCCATGACTATGCGGCTTCCGGTTCTTTCGAGGAGCGTATGACAGCGAGAAACTTTTCGCCATAGCGGGCAAGCTTCATCTCTCCGACGCCGCGTAGCTCTCGCATTGCGTCGAGCGAGCGAGGCTTTCGTCCGGCCATTTCCGCGAGCGTTCGGTCTGAAAAGACAATATACGCCGGCACTTTTTCTTCGCGGGCTATCTGAGAGCGGCGTTCCTTGAGCGCGGCGAAGAGGATGCCGTCAGATTGTTCGAGCGCGGTCTCGACGTCCGCCGACACCGGGAAGACGCTCGCTGCGCGTGTGCTCCCCGCGCGCCGGGCAGTCGAACTTCCTCGCCCGGTTTTTCTCTTCGCCCCGGCCGACTTGTCTCTGACCACAGTGATCCCGAGACAATTGTCGCAAGCCGTGCAGCGCGGTCGCGCCGCCGGATCGCCGAAATAGCGAAGCACGAAACCGCGGCGGCAACCATCAGTGTAGGCGTAGCGTTGCACCGCGTCGAGCTTCGACAGCTCCGAGGCGCGCCGCCGGTCGAGCGATATCCAGTCGGGTTTGAACTTCGCGAGCGGCGCGGATGGTTGTGTCAGCCGCAGAGTGGATTCATGCCGCTCCCAAACCAGGAATTGCCGTGCCTGAAGTGAATCAAGCAGCTCGTAGCTTTGCGCCCGCGAAGCAAGCCCTGGAGGAAGCGCATCGAGATCGACACTCGCGCCAGTGTTGAGCGCGCTTCCAGCGAATTTCCACAGCGCCCGCAACAGACCGAGCTCCGGATTCGCGACACCCGTGATGTCACGACGAATTCTCTCCGCAGTCGCGATGAGTCGCACGTGCACGGCAGATCCGGGTGTCCCGGGCGCGGCCAGAGCTCCGGCGCTGGACAACACCCGCAGCGCACTCTCGACTTCGCGGGGCGACGTCTTTCCCTCGATGAGGGGAGCAATGTCCTCGGCGGTAGCTGGCAAGCGTCGTGAAGCGACCGATTCGCGTCGGAGAAAATCATAGACCTTCTCCACCAGGCCCCTGTCAGGATACGCGCCCCGAATGAAGAACTCGTGAGTGAAGCGATCGGGAAATGAATGAAGGAGAAAGACATTCGACGGTTTCCCGTCGCGTCCCGCGCGCCCGGCTTCCTGATAGTACGCCTCGAGAGTACCGGGCATCGAATGATGAACCACCAGACGCACGTTCGGTTTGTCGATGCCCATGCCAAATGCATTCGTCGCGACGATCGTCCGGATTCGCTCGGACATGAACTTCTCCTGTATCTTGCGGCGGCGGGCATCGTCGAGGCCGGCGTGGTATCCAGCAGCGGTGATGTCCTCCTGTTCCAGCACGAAGCTGATTCTGTCTACCGCCTTCCTGGTGGAAGCGTAAACAACCGCCTGGCCGTTCGTGGAGCGCAGTGTCTCAACGAGCAACGCGTCCTTCTCGGATTCGTTTCGCGCGGGCAGCACGTGGTACGTCAGATTGGTTCGGTCAAAGCCGGTGATGATCGTTCGCGGTGCGCGCAGCGCGAGCTGGCGGCAGATGTCTGCGCGCACCTCCGGAGTTGCCGTTGCCGTCAGCGCAACCGTCGGCGGCGACCCGAGCTTCGTACGCGCTTCGGCGACTCTCAGGTAACTGGGGCGAAAATCGTGGCCCCACTGACTGATGCAATGCGCCTCGTCGATCGCGAGCAGACTCACGCGCATGTCGCTGAGACGCGAAGCAAGGTTGCCGAAATCGAATCGCTCCGGCGCGAGGTAGAGAAGCTTGATCTCCCCTCGCGCGGCTCTCGCGAGCCGATCAGCGACCTGTGCCGAGGTCAGCGTGCTGTTGATGAACGCCGCTGGAAGCCCGCGAGCGTCGAGTGCGTCAACCTGATCTTTCATCAGGGAAATGAGCGGTGACACCACAACCGTCAGGCCGGGGAGGATCAGCGCTGGCACCTGATAGCACACTGACTTGCCACCTCCGGTTGGCAGCACGACGAGCGTATCGCCTCCGGACAGCACGGATTCGATCGCCGCTTCCTGACCCGGCCGGAACGCTGGATATCCGAATGAAGCAGCGAGCGCCGAACGTGCTGCTTCGATAGTGGGTGCGGGCATCACTTCATACTGCCGGCTCACTGGCGATGTAGCGACATCAGGGGTGTACGAGCCGAAGCGGTTGTGCGCTGGCGCAGCTCACCGCTTTAGATCGGCACTGTGATCGCTGCGCGATAAAGGTCAGCAATGCGCTGCGTAAGGATTCCCGGCGAGCCATCTCCTACGAGCTTGCCGTCGAGCTCGATCACCGGAACCACTTCGGCGGTGGTGCCGGTGATGAAAAGCTCTTCCGCTCGGAACAGTGCATCGACATCGAGAGGTTCTTCGCGAACGTCCACTCCCGCCCGCTGGCAGGCGTCGATCACAATCTCTCTCGTTACGCCGGGAAGAATGAGATTGGACAGTGGCGCGGTGAACACTATTCCGTCGAGGACGCCGAAGAAGCTCGTATGCGTCCCCTCGAGCGCCACCCCGTCGCGAATCAGAATTGCCTCGAACGCACCCGATTCCTTCGCTTCCTGATTCGCGAGGCAATTGGCCATCAGGGAGATCGCCTTGATGTCGCACCGCGACCAGCGGAGATCTGGACGCGTGATCGCGGAGACTCCCTTCGTCAGGTCTCCCGCGTCGGGGAACGGAGCGGCGTATCCGTAGACGGTGGGTCGCACCGATGCTTTTGGAAAAGCGTGAGTTCTCGGTGCCGAACCTCTCGTCACCTGCATGTACACCATCGCCTTACCGCGCTCGGCAAGGCCGTTTCGCTCCAGCAGCTCCTGGAAGATGCTCTCCATCGGGTCGGCGACCGTGCTGTCGATGCGTGCTTCAACCAGACTTCGGCGAAGCCGCGCAATGTGCCGATCGAGTGCGACGAACTGCCCGTCATAAGCAGCGGCAACTTCGTACACGCCATCGCCGAGCAGAAATCCCCGGTCATCAGGCGATACGAGGACCGCCCGCTTCTCGATGAAACGAGCGCCAAAGTAAACGACGTCGCGGCCTGACGGTGCTTCGCTTGCCTGAGGTATGGGAACGGTTGCCACTGGCGCAGACATCAGGGCTCTCGTCGACTGCGATCGATGAAACGGAGAAGCACCGCAAATGCCAGCAGTCCGATCGCCGCCCACCGGAGCGCGGGCATGTCTGACCTTACGCCAAGACCGAACAACACCGCCGCGCTCAGCGCCAGCGCCATCTTCGCCATTGTGATGGGAGTCATGGGGCTTCCGCCTCTCGTGGAAGGCCGGCTGCGGCTGCATCCGAATCAGGCACGTCGATCACCATTCGCAGGAGAGCGGTGGAATAGACTTTCCCCTGGGCGTCGGTCTTGAGCGACAAGGTGCCGCCTCCGTCGAGCGCTCCATGTAGCAGAAAATTGAGGGCCATGAGATTCGGCAGCTCGAAGCGCTGGACGCGGCCAGTCAGCATGCCGCTGAAATGCCGCTCCACCGACTCGACCGTGAGATGGCGCGCGAGGACCTCATACCAGCGCGGATCGAGGGCTATCACACCGACGTTCGCCGTATCGCCCTTGTCGCCGGACCGGGCGTGCGCGATGTCGAGCAGACGTATCTTCACCCGGCAATCTCCACGCTCGTCGTGACGACGGTCTTGTCCACCAGCGCTGGCCAGTACGCGACTATCTCCTCGACTTTGGGCCTGCCTCCCGCAAAACCTGTCACGCTCGGCGGGCCATTCAGCACCAGCGGGGCGATCTCGCGCGAGAAGCGCTCTATTGCCCCGCGGTTGTTTCCACGCACACCAATACGCAACTGCACCTCCGGCGCCTCGTAGTTCCCGTTGCCCACCGCGGTGGGCAACCCTGAGTTTTCGTCACCGAGGCGAGTCGATATCCCGCCGTTCTCACCGGACAATCTTCCGTGCGTCGCCGAGACGCCGACGAATTCCGTCAGTATCTGGTCGAACTCGAGACCGAGCCGGTCTAGGCGCTGGCGCAGTATGCGGTCTGCGACCTGTGCCTTTTCCAGAGCGTCGGGCCACGCGTAGACGAGAGTGCCAACTGCCTTGAAGCCCGATTTATAGGCAATCGATACCTTCAGTTTGTCGGTGGCGGGGCGTCCTTCGATTCCGTGCACGCGCACGCGGTTAGGCCCTTCCTGCGCCAGCCTGATCGTCGTGAAGTCGGCGATGACGTCGGGCGTGATGTACTCCTGTGGGTCGCCCATCTCGTAAACCAGCTGCTCCGTCACCGACGGCACCGATACGATTCCGCCGGTTCCCGGGTGCTTCGTGATGACGAATGATCCGTCGGGACTCGCCTCCGCGATGGGATAGCCCACATTGGCGAGATCTGGAATGTTGCGCCAGTCGTGCAGACAGTTTCCCCCGGAGCATTGCGCGCCGCACTCGATGATGTGCCCTGCGACGATGCCGGCGGCGAGAAGATTCCAGTCCGTCGCTCCCCAGCCGAACTCGTGGCGCAACGGCGCCATCGTCAGCGCCGTGTCGGTGGACCGCCCCGTAATCACGACGTTGGCGCCGCGTGCCAGTCCGTCGACGATGGGCGCCGATCCGATGTACGCATTGGCCGACAGCACCCTGTCTCGAATGGCCGATAGCGGTTCGCCGGTTTCCATGTTCGCGAGGGGATGACCTGAATCGATCAGCTCGTCAAGACGGCCGAGCAGATCATCCCCTGTCACGACGGCAATCCGCAGCTTGTCGCGGACGCCTCGGGACGTTGCCAGCTCGCGCACCGCGGCGGCGCACGAGGGCGGGTTCACTCCGCCGGCATTGGCGATCACGCGCACTCCGCGCTCGGTGACCGCAGTCAATACGCTGTCCATCGCACCGATGAAATCCCGCGCGTAGCCCATCGAGGGGTCACGCTCTTTCTGTTTCTGGAGAATCGACATCGTCACTTCGGCCAGATAATCCAGCATCAGATAGTCGACCTGGCCGCCTTCGACCTGTGCGCGCGGAGCGTCGAGCGAATCTCCCCAGAATCCCTGCCCGCCGGCCACTCTTACTGTCTGCTTCACCCTACTCTCCCATATGCGGTGGCAGTACGAACGCGCCGAGGTGCGGCCCGCTGTTGTGCAGCGATGCACGAAGCGCCATTGCCAGTACGTCCCTCGTCTCTTCCGGGTGCACGATAGCATCGACATACCCGCGCGCGGCAGCATATCGCGCATCGAGCTGTCGTTCGTACTCGGCCCGCATGGCATCGACGGCTGCTGCAACATCGGGGGCCGGCGCACCACCCTTCTTCCTGGCTGCATTGAGTGCCGGCCCGTGTACTGCCTGGACCGCCGACTCTCCTTCCATCACGGCCATGCGACCAGTTGGCCAGCTGAAGATGAAATCGGGATCGAATCCCTGCCCGGCCATCGCATAGTACCCGGCGCCTGAGGCGTGATTGATAGTGAGCACGATCTTGGGAACCCGAGTAGTGGCCATCGCCTCGACCAGCCGCGCACCCGCCCGAATTATTCCGTCATGCTCTGCTTCGGGCCCAACCATGAATCCCGATACATCCTGGACGAACAGGAGCGGCGTGCCCTGTCTATCGCATCGGTCGATGAAGTATGCGACTTTCTCCGCACTCTCCGCGTAGACGATTCCGCCGAAGCGGGGCTTCTCTCCTTCCCTGCCCTTGATCAGGCCCCGCTGATTGGCGATCACGCCGATGTCGATTCCGTCGAGACGCGCGTCGCCGCAGATCATCTCGCGCGCGATCGCCGACTGAAATTCATCGAGTGATCCTTCATCCAGAATCGCCGACAGAAGTGGATGTACGGCGTACGACATTCGATGATCGGCCGGCAGGAGATCGTACAGGGCCTGTCCATCCGCCTGGTGAGCGCGCTCCGACGTTATCCGGGCCGTTTTCGCAACTGCGCGGTCGTCAGAGTCGACCGACGCGAACCTCGCCGCATACGCATCACGCGGCTCAGTGCTGCGCCGCGCATCGGGAAGTCGGCTCACCAGATCCCTCAGTTTCGCGAGGCATTCGTCCTCGTTCTCGAGAGCATAATGCGCTACACCGCTTACTTCCGTGTGAGTCCGCGCGCCTCCCAGCGTCTCGCCGTCGATGGTCTCGCCGGTCGCGCCCTTCACGAGATTCGGGCCTCCGAGTCCCATGAACGACGTGCCCTTCACCATTAGGATGACGTCCGACAGTGCCGGTAGATATGCCCCGCCCGCAACGCATTGCCCCATCACCGCCGCGAGCTGCGGCACGTGCAGATACCGCCGCATGATGGAGTTGTAGTAGAAAATTCGCGCCGCGCCGTACTGTCCGGGAAAGACTCCTCCCTGATATGGAAGGTTGACGCCGGCCGAATCCACGAGGTAGATGATGGGAATTCTGCAGCGCATAGCGATCTCTTGCGCACGCAGAATCTTCCGGATTGTTTCGGGCCACCACGAGCCGGCTTTCACAGTTGGATCATTGGCGACGACGACTACTTCACGCCCGTGAACCATTCCGACGCCGGTGACTACTCCCGCCGCCGGAGCCTGCCCTTCGTATTGATCGTAGGCCATCAGCAGGCCAATCTCGAGGAACCGCGCGTCCGGGTCGCACAAACTTGCAACTCGCTCGCGCGCGGACAGCTTGCCCTGCGCGTGCAGCTTCGCCACACGATCGGCGCCACCGCCTTCCCGCAGCTTCTGCTCGAGCTCTCTCACTTCGGCACCGAGCTCACGGAGACGGGAAGTCACTTCAGCCGCCGGTCGGCGCTGCGTCCTGCGGCTCGTGCGAAGCGAACCAGTCCTTGATGTAGTCGATGAGCTCGGACGTCGGAGTTCCCGGCCCGAACAACCGCCCCACACCCCGCGCCTGGAGCGCTTCCATGTCCTCACGGGGAATGATTCCTCCTCCCGTGATGAGGATGTCGTCGCGACCCTGTTCCGCGACAAGCTGCTGCACGCGCGGAATGAGCGTCATGTGGGCACCACTCAATATCGAGAGGCCGATGACGTCAGCGTCCTCCTGGATTGCGGCGGAAGCAATCATTTCGGGAGTCTGGTGAAGGCCCGTGTAGATGACTTCCATTCCCGCATCGCGGAGTGCCGCTGCGACAACCTTCGCGCCGCGGTCATGTCCGTCGAGGCCGGGCTTGGCAACGAGAACTCTGATTGGTCTCATATGAGCGTCAAAGTTAGCGGACTCGATGCAGCACCGTCACTCTGTGCCCCGCGGATCAGCGTCACGGCACGGCTGGTGCCTGCATCACGACTTTCGCGCCACCAGCAGCATCTCGCTCGACCTCCGCGTCAGAGGCCTGCGCGTGAACCCGTCATACGATTCCTCGACGATCAATCCCTCCGCGGCGCACAGCTCCGCAAGGCGCGTCGCGGTGAACAATCTGATTCGGTGCGACCGCTTGCCCGGCGATTGTCCGCCACTATGCCACCGCGACTCGATCTCGAGGATCCCGGAAAGCGGATCGAATGACCGTTCGTGCGCGATCGTCGTGCCGTCGCTCGTTTCCCACCAGTCGCGCGCCAGAAAGCGCGCCATGACGCCATCGCGGCTTCCGCCGTGCCAGACCAGCACGCCACCGGGACAGAGGACTCGCGAAAATTCCCGTATCACCCTGATGTCATCAGCTGGATTGGCGAAGAATCCAAAGGACGTGAAGAGGTTGAGTACTGCATCGAACTTTCCTCTCCATCGTACCGGAAGCTTTCTCATGTCGCCGCGAGTGTAGCGAAGACGCTGTCCAGTACCTCGCATCCTTGCGATTCGAAGCAGGTCGGCAGAGTAGTCCAGGCCATCCACCACGAAACCGGTTTCCGCGAGCAGGTGCGCATGCCGGCCCTGCCCACACGGAACGTCAAGAATCCGGGAACCCACGGGAAGCCGAAGAACGTCGATGAGGCGGCTGACTTCCCTGCGGTCCCGCTCCGGCTTGAATATCGGATCGTACTCGAGAAGGTAGTGGGCGTCGAAGTAAGTCTCCCACCACTCTTCCGCTACTTTGCGCCCCGCTGCCGCACGGCTCCGCGCGATGCCGGCAGTTCTCTGCACCTCTGCGTCGCCGGAGGCGCTCTGTATCTCGCCGTCAATCAGAAGAAGACGGGCTCCCGGTACGCCCCGAACACGTCTTCCATCGCTGCCCTGATCTCGTAGAGCGTGCAGTAGGCGCGCGCCGCGTCGAGGATATGAGGCATCATGTTCTCTCCGGACTTCGCCGCGTCGCGCAACGCCGCCAGCCGGCGTTCCACGACTGCGTTGTCCCGTGTTTTCCTTAAATCGGCAAGGCGCTCGCGCTGCTCCGCATCCGTATCGCCGATCTTCAGGAGCTGTATCGCGAGCTCCGGCTCATCGGTCAGAAACTCGTTCACTCCGACGATGACGCGCCGCCGCTGCTCGATTTCCCACTGCTGCCGTGCCGCCGATTCGGCGATTTTCCGTTGCAGCCATCCCGTCTCCAAACCTCTCACTACGCCGCCAACTTCCTCGATCTGTCCGAACAGCGTCTCGGCCTCCTCTTCGAGCTGCGACGTCAGCGCTTCGACATAGTATGAGCCGCCGAGGGGATCGAGCACATTCGGAACTCCGGTCTCGAACGCGAGCACCTGCTGTGTGCGCAGCGCGACCTGCACCGATTCTTCGGTTGGCAGCGCCAAGGTCTCGTCCATCGAGTTGGTATGCAGCGACTGTGTACCGCCGAGCACGGCCGCCATCGCCTGATACGCGACGCGCACGACGTTGTTCATCGGTTGCTGAGCCGTCAGTGTCACTCCCGCTGTCTGCGAGTGGAATCGCATCACGAGTGAGCGCGGATCTTTCGCTCCGTACCGCTCCTTGAGGTGCCGGGCCCAGATGCGCCGCGCCGCGCGAAGCTTGGCGATCTCCTCGAAAAAATCGTTGTGGATGTCCCAGAAAAACGACAGACGCGGCGCGAAGGAATCGACATCCAGCCCGCGTGCAATACCTCGCTCGACATAGGTGAATCCGTCGGCGAGCGTGAACGCCAGCTCCTGAGCCGCGGTTGCGCCGGCCTCGCGGATGTGGTAGCCGGAAATGGAGATCGTGTTCCACTGCGGAACGTGAACGGCTGACCATTCGAAGCAGTCCACGATCAACCGCAGTGCCGGCTCGATCGGATAGACCCAGGCGTGCTGGGCCATGTACTCCTTCAGGATGTCGTTCTGAATCGTGCCTCGCAACTGCGCTGGATCGACTCCCTGTTTTTCCGCTGCGGCGATGTAGAAACAGTACAGGATCACCGCCGGCCCATTGATCGTCATCGACGTGGAGACCTTGTCGAGGGGAATGCCATCGAACAGCACCTCCATATCTGCGAGACTGGAGATGGCAACACCGCACTTGCCAACTTCTCCCTCTGATCGCGGATGATCCGAGTCGTAACCCATCAGCGTCGGAAAATCGAAGGCGACCGACAGCCCTGTCTGTCCGTGAGCGAGCAAAAACTTGTACCGCTCGTTGGTATCGCGTGCGCTTCCGAAGCCCGCGAACTGCCGCATCGTCCACAGCTTTCCGCGATAACCGGTTGGATGAATGCCCCTGGTATACGGAAAGATGCCGGGAACTCCAAGGTCGTCCGCGTCGAGCCCTTCAGTATCCAGTGCAGTGTAGAGTGGAGCGACTTCCTTCGCGGAATTGGTAAACCCGATCTCACGCTTTCGTGCCAGCTCGTACTTCCGCTTCCACTCCTCGATCTCCGCGCGGAGCTTGCCGATCTCTCCGGCCTGATCGTCGAGCGCCGAGGCCGAGATTTCGGTATGAAGATCCGACGTGGTTGAGGTCACGCTGATGGTCCTCTCACAAGGTGTCCGTGCGCGGAGAGCAGATCGTCCGCCACGGCATAGGGAGTGACGCTTCCGGCTTCGAGCTCATCAATTTTGTTCTCGAGCCACTGCTTCGCAGGCCGGTCATTCCAGAGTCGCTGGTGCATTCTGCGTTCCACCACCTCGACGACCCTCTCCATCATTCGCTGGCGGCGCCGTCCGCGGAGCTCTCCAGTGACTTCAAGATAGCGGAAGTGACCGTCGAGCGATTCGCCAAGCTCGGCAATGCCTTCTTCCTTCGCTGCGACGACGCGAAGAACCGGCGGGGTCCAGTCTGCCGATTCAGGCAGCGGCTTCTCACTCGCGGCGGGTACCGGCTTCGTCGCCCGCCGCAAATCCACCCCGTGATGCGCCGGCACATTCGCGTACGATGAGCCCTTTCGCAGTCCGAGCATGAGCTTCACATCGCTTCGCAGTCTGTCCGCGCCCGGTCTGTCCGACTTGTTCACCACGAAGATGTCGGCGATTTCCATCACTCCCGCCTTGAGCGTCTGGATGGAATCGCCTGACTCCGGCACCAGCACTACGACGGTCGAGTCCGCAGTGCGAGCAACATCCAGCTCCGACTGACCGACCCCCACAGTCTCGATGATGATCCGATCGAATCCGAATGCGTCCAGTACATCCGTGACTTCGCGGGTGGCCGCCGCCAGGCCGCCGAGCGATCCGCGCGTTGCCATCGAGCGGATGAAGACGCCAGGGTCGAGCGCAACTCTCTCCATGCGTACCCGGTCGCCGAGAAGAGCGCCGCCAGTGAATGGCGAGGTAGGATCGACACACACTATGCCGACAGTCTGTCCCGCGTTCCGATATTCGCGCGTAAGCAGCGTGGTGATCGTGCTCTTCCCTGCACCCGGCGGCCCGGTGATTCCCACTCTTCGCGCATTGCCGAGGCGTCCGTGCAGGCTGCCGAGCACGTCGTCTACCCCAGGCCTCCGGTTTTCGACAATGCTCACTACTCTGGCAAGCGCAGCCACCGCTCCCGCGGAGAAATCCTCGAGCAGTCGCTCAACGCGCACGTGCAATTATCCTTTCCTGCTTTCTCCACATCGGTGAGTCGATGCGGTCGTGTCCAGCCGGATGCTCGGCCCCCGCAACGTGCAGCGTTCCATGGACGACGAGCCTGGACAACTCCTCGCGCACCGGAACACCAAGTCGGCGCGCATTCGCTCTCGCTACGTCCGGACAGATGTAGATATCGCCGACAGCGGGCAGGGTCGGCATTGCCCGTCCCATGCCAAATGAAATCACATCGGTCGCGCCGCGATGGCCGAGGTAATCGAAGTTCATCTGCGCGATGGCGCTACGACCGACGAAAGCGACCGATACGAGTGCGTCGCGAATGCGCTCGCAACGAAGTGTTCTCTCCACGAGGTCCCGCACGCGTTCCTTTGACAACGGTAGTCGTCGCACAGTCGCGGAAACTTCGACGACGATCCGCATGGGCCTCATCAGACCGTCAGTTGCCGGCGTCGTCCGCGTATGCCTTGATGATTTCTCGAACGAGGCGATGCCGTACGACATCGGAATCGTGGAGATAGTGAAACCCGATTCCGTCGATTCCGGGAAGGATACGCTCGATCTGAATCAGCCCCGATTCCTCTCGACGTGGCAGGTCGATCTGCGTCTTGTCGCCGGTGATCACGGTCTTCGAGTTCACGCCGAGACGCGTGAGGAACATCTTCATCTGGGCATTGGTAGCGTTCTGGGCTTCGTCGAGAATAACGAAAGCGTCGGCCAGCGTCCGCCCCCGCATGTACGCCAGCGGCGCAATCTCGATGGTGCGCGTCTCCAGCGCCTTCTGGGTCCGTTCCGGAGGCATCATGTCCTCCAGTGCGTCGTACAGGGGGCGCAGGTACGGGTCCACTTTGGCCTGGAGGTCGCCGGGAAGAAATCCGAGACTCTCTCCTGCCTCCACCGCCGGTCGCGCGAGCACGATTCGTCGCACCCGTTTCCTCGACAGCGCGTCGACCGCGGCGGCGACCGCAAGGTAGGTCTTGCCTGTTCCAGCCGGACCGATTCCCACCACGATGTCGTTCTCCGCGATGAGTTTCAGATACTCGCTCTGCCCGCTCGTCTTCGGCTGAATGACTTTGCGAATTCCGGGCAGGACTATTCGCTGAAGATCATCCGCTCCGTTTCCTTCGCGCGGCGTGTCGATGCTCATCCGTAAAACGTCGTCGGCAGTCAACGGCATCTGCTGACGCGCCGTGTCGATCATCCTGTGAGCAATGGGAAGCGCGCGCGCGACGGTCTCCGCGTTGCCCGTGATCGACAGCGTGTCGCCGCGCAACGCTATCTTGGCTCCCGTCTGCTTCGACAGCTCGATCAGGTTTGCGTCATTCACTCCGGCCAGCGTCAGCATATCGGCGCCCTCGGTCGAGATACGCTGGACGGTCTGTTCCTCAGTCACGGTTGGCAGGTATGAGCTCCAGGTGCAGGTCGGTGAGGTCCCGTGAATCAACGGCAGTGGGCGCGTCCTCGAAAAGCGCGCGCGCCGCGGTGGTCTTTGGAAAAGCGATGACGTCGCGCAGGGATTGCGCACCCGATAGGAGCATCGCGATTCGGTCGAACCCGAAGGCGATGCCGCCGTGCGGGGGTGCGCCAGAGCTGAGCCCCTCGAGCAGAAATCCAAACCGTGCCCGGGCGTCGGCCTCTTCGATGCCGAGCTTTGCAAGCACTTTCTGCTGCATCGCCGAATCGTGTATGCGAATGCTGCCGCCGCCAAGCTCAGTACCGTTCAGCACGACGTCGTATGCCAGCGCCCTCACGCTCCGCGGATCGGAATCGAGCAGTGCCGCATCTTCCGGATTGGGGGCAGTGAATGGGTGGTGCACGGCAGTCAGCCCGCCGGTCGCATTATCATGGCCGAAGAGCGGAAAGTCGGTCACCCAGACTAGCTCGACCCGCCCTTCAGGTATCACGCCGGTACGACGAGCAATTTCCTGCCGAACGCGATCAAGCGATACGCTCGTCACATCGTCACTGCCGGCGGCCAGCAGGCAAAGGTCTCCGTCCGTGAGAGCAAGTACATCGACGCCACCCTTCGCCAGAAATTTTGCAGCCGAACCCTCGAGTGTCCCAGAGGTATTTCTCACTCGAAGAAGCCCCGCTGCTCCACCACTCTTTGCGACCTGCTCGATCTCGTCCACCTGCTTTCGCGACAACGCGCCGCCAGCGGGAACTCTGATACCTCGCACGCGCCCGCCTGCGGCGATGGCTGCGCTGGTGACTGCGAAGTCGGAGCCACGAAACGCTTCAGTCGCGTCGAAGATCGCGAGATCGTACCGGAGATCCGGCCGGTCAGAGCCATAGCGCTCCATCGCGTCCGCGTATTTCAGACGCGGGAAGCCCGTTGATATCTCGATGTCTGCGTCGCGAAACAGCGCCACCAGCAGACCCTCAGCCATCTCGATGATGTCTTCCTCGTTGACGAACGATGCCTCGATGTCGATCTGGGTGAATTCGGGTTGACGGTCCGCGCGGAGATCCTCATCGCGAAAGCAGCGTGCGATCTGGAAATACCGGTCGAAGCCCGACACCATCAGCAGCTGCTTGTAAAGCTGTGG
>JALYOO010000390.1 GCA_030856845.1 Gemmatimonadota bacterium | reverse complement strand
GCATGAAGAACAGCGCGAAGAGAGCGCCCACGATGGTATTCGTCAGGTACATCACCGCAGGTCCGGCGGCCATGCGAACGGCGCTGAGGTCATTCGTGAGCCGGGCCATGATGTCGCCAGTGCGATTGGTCGCAAAAAACGAAGCATCCAGTGTTTCGAGGTGTATGAACAGATCGTTGCGGAGGTCGAACTCGATGTGCCGGCTCAGGCTGTTGAGGATCCGCCTCATCCAGTAGCGCATGACACCGGCGAACAGCGCGAAGCCGACAATTGACCCCGCAAGCAGCGCGGTCGCACTGAGTGGCGCGCCGCCTCTGATGCCGTCGACGGCGCGTTTGAGAATCCACGGAATCACACTTGTGATTGCCGTGGAGGCAATGACAAGTACAAGGCCGGCAACGAGTTGGCCCCGATAGGGGCGATAGTAGGGAAGGAGGCGCCGGAGCTGGTTCATAAAAATGGCACGACGATTGCCCGCTTTAGCATTGCTAAAGACTTGTGCCGCAAGAGTTTCGGGCAAGCGTCACATACAACGGAGGCAGTACTGATGTCAAGATACATGACCCGATGGTGTGCACCGATTGCGCTATCGCTCGCGCTTGTCGCGAGCGCCTGCGCGGATGATAAGAAAACGGACACGCTCGCCCAGGATACGTCGCTGAACGCCGATCTCCAGATAGCGAATCAGGATACCACGGCTCAACCAGCGCTGCGCGACGTACCGGCATCGGCCGAACCGACTCCCGCGCCGGCTGCTGCGGCGCCGTCACGAACATCGGGCGGCACCACCATTCGCACCCCGGCGCGAGCGCCCGTTGTTCGCACCCCGGTTCGTACGCCGACGCGCACTCAACCGTCGCCTCGGCCGGCCCCGCCTGCAACCGCCACCACGTCGAGCGGCAATACCGTTACGCGCGGTTCAGCGGGCTCGGAGCGGGCGGTGGGTATGATACCAGCCGGTTCAGAAATCAGTATGACATCTGATTCGCGCATCTGCACGAACACGAACAGGGTCGGTCAGCGGTTCAGTGCTACTGTACGGAATTCGGTGGAAGGATCGAACGGCGCCGTCATACCCGCGGGCGCAACGGCAACCGTGGAAATCACGGAGCTGAATCGCAGCGAGAACGCGAATGACGACGTGCGCATGGGCTTCCGTGTCGTCTCGGTATCGTTTGGAGGCCGCACATATCCGATCGACGCCACCACAACGTATGCGAGCGTCAGCAAAGTCAAGAACCAGCCGAAGGACAAGGATGTCCAGAAAGTCGTCGGCGGGGCGGCAATCGGTGCCATACTGGGACAGGTGCTGGGGAAGGACACGAAATCAACCGTGATCGGTGCGGCGACGGGTGCAGCGGCGGGAACCGCCGCGGCTGCCGCGACATCGAACTACGAAGGGTGCGTTCCTTCGGGCGGCCGCATCACCGTGACGCTCGATTCTTCCACGCAGGAGCAGGCTTAGTCTCAGCGAGGACGGGTTGAGGGGACGATGAGACCGATGAGTTTTAATAGCTTTTCTCGCCGGTCTCATCGGTCTCATCGTCCCTCTTTTCTTTTTACTCGATTGAGGTCCGTCGAAAGGACGACATACGACTGAGCTGTATTCAGGCGTTCTACCGACCCGGTCTCGCACCGTCTGCTGCCCGCTCCGGTGTGAAGATCGATTCCAGCGGATGGCCGAAAAGGCCGGCGAGTGAAAACGCGAGGGGAAGCGAGGGATCGTATTTCCCCGTTTCGATCGCGTTGATCGTTTGTCGCGACACACCGAGCTTGTCGGCGACGTCCGCCTGAGACCAGTCCCGTTCGGCGCGAAGAACCTTGAGCCGGTTTCTCATGTGTAGCGTTTCCGCGCAATCCATAGCCCGAGAAGATAGAAGAACCAGAAGTAGGGCCAGATGTGGTTATAGCTCCAGTCCTGGAAGTTCAGTTCGACCGCACGCTGCACGAGACCGAGCGTTGTGAGGAGGAGGAGCCCGAGTGGAAAGGCGACCGCGAGGGCTTCGAGCTGTATCCGCCGCTCCAGCTCGTCTGCCGGCCTGATGCCCTTCACGAACCGCCACAGGAAGAGCGCAAACACCGGCGTGGGCACGAAGGCGAGACCCAGGCGGAGCCCGTCGTCGAGGCCGGGGTTCGCTTCGAGGAAGAATCGAATGCCCAGGTAGAGCACGAGCCATGTTACGCCGAGGGTGATGATCATCGCATCTTCGGACATGAAACGGGCGGGTTTCGCGGACATTTGCCGACTCCTGGTGAGAAATGGAATGCGACCAAGCGTCTATCATTTCCGCCGTCATAGTAAAATGAGCCGTACTTTGTGTCAAGTCTCCTTGTCAAAAAGATTGGGAACCATGTCTTTGGGAACGTTGATCACCGTCCAGTGCAGCCCAAAACGGGCGCGCTATCAGTATCCGACTGCGCCCCCGGTGGCGCGGGGGTCATCGCTTCCTTCGTATCCGCCTGGGACACGCTTGATTGCCACCACCAGGCCGATATTGGAGAGCGGCGCGAGACCGTAGCCCATCGCGGAGAGTCGCGCCATCGTCGGGCTGTCCAGTCCGCCCGGTTCGTATCTGATCGTATCGGGCAGGGCCTGATGATGAACGCGCGGCGCGCTCAGCGCGTCCGCCAGGCTCATTCGGTGGTCGATGGTGTTGAGAATCACCTCGGTGGTGCTGGTGATGATGCGCGGTCCGCCCCGGGCTCCGACTATTAGCAGCAGTTGCCCGCGCGGATCGAGGACGATCGTCGGGGTCATCGCGCTGAGCATCCGCTTGCGCGGGGCAATCGCGTTGCTCTCTCCCTGCACCAGGCCGAACTGATTCGGCTTTCCGGGCATCGAGGCAAAGTCGTCCATCTCGTTGTTCATGAAAAAGCCGGCGCCGCGAACGAAGACGCCTGAACCGTAGAGACTGTTCAGCGTCGTGGTGGTGGCGACAGCGTTGCCTTTCGCATCGACGACCGAGTAATGAGTCGTCTCGCTTCCTTCGCGCGGAGAAGGGGCCAGCGAAAGAGTGGGAGTCGCGCGGTCTGGTGAAATGGTCGAGCGAAGCCGCTCCGCGTGTGCCTTGCTCTGGAGCCGTGCAACCGGAACGCTGACGAAGTCCGGATCCCCGAGCAGTGCGTTTCTGTCGGTAAACGACCTCTGGAAGGCAGACACGAGAAGATGGAAATAGCCGGCGGTTCCGAATGCGGGAAGCGACGGGAATCCCTCGAGAATATTCAGCGTCTCACTGAGGGTAATGCCGCCTGATGACGACGGTGGCATCGAGCTTATTGTATGTCCTCGGTAGCTGGTTCGCAGCGGCGTCCGCCAGGCGGGGCGGTATGTCTCGAGGTCCTGCACCGTGATCATGCCGCAGCCGCTCGCCGCCCGCCTGCCAGCCTCGATTCCGGCGGGACAGTCACGTCGCATTTCTTCCGCTATCAGCTCTGCGGTTCTGCCCTGATAGAATCCGCGCGCGCCGTCTCGCGCGATTCGCCGAAGCGTTTCAGCCAGCTCGGGCTGAACAAAACGAGAACCGGGCGACAATGTTTTTCCGCCCGGAAGAAAGGTCTCCGCGCCTCCGAATTTCGCAATCAGATCCTGCTTTCCGGCGATGGATCGGGACAACACCGAATCGACGAGCACACCTTCCGATGCGAGTCTGATCGCGGGTGCCATCACTCTCTCCAGCGGCAGAGAGCCGTAGCGCGCGAGAGCGGCGGTGAGACCGGCGACTGATCCCGGAACTCCCGACGCTGCGCGTCCGATCACACCGGCCTGCGTGAGCTGACCGGCCGAATCCAGATACATGTCGCGCGATGCGCCGCGCGGTGCTGTTTCGCGGTAGTCGAGCGCGGCGGTGCGGCCATCGGCGAGATGGATCAGCATATAGCCGCCTCCGCCGATGTTTCCCGCTTCAGGATATGCCACCGCGAGAGCGAATCCGACGGCGACGGCGGCGTCGACTGCATTGCCGCCGGCTTTCAGAATCTCGAGCCCGGCCTCGCTCGCGATGATGCTGCTGCTCGCGACCATCGCGTGCGGGGCGAACGTCACCTTGGCTCCGGTGCGGTACTGCCACCCGCCCGGAAAAACCGCCGGGACGCGCGGAGCCTGTGATTGCTGTGATTGCTGTGATTGCGCCTGCGATTCCGCCTGAGTCTGGCCCTGCGGTGTCGAATCGACGTACGTACTTCCGCGTGGAGCGCATGCCGCCGCCACCGCGATCAATACTGCTGCCCGCATGATTGTCATCCTGCGAAAAATGGTCAGCGCCTCGCCCTGCTCCCGATGCCATATCTGAAGTTCACTCGTATCGGCCGCTGTCGCAGCGTATTGCTT
>JALYOO010000377.1 GCA_030856845.1 Gemmatimonadota bacterium | reverse complement strand
CGGTTGACGTGCTTCAGGTGGCACAGCGAAGCTGCTAGAATCGCCGAAATGCGCAAGTTCAATACCCACACGGTCTGTGCAATTCAGCGATTCCTGCTTCAGACTGTTGCGACGCTCCATCATCCTGCGTGACACCGCCAGCGGCTCCAGGCACACCCGGCGCCGCGATGTTGGCACTGGGGACGTTACGATCTGGGAATTGGCGCGCTCCCAACCACGTCTGGTGCCGCAAAGCAGCTGGTGGCCGACACATCGCTAATCGGGGCTCCAGTTAGATGAAGGACGCTTCCCTCGTCTTCCGCCGACCGCGCCGTTTCTGGCGGACGCCATCACGGTGGCAGTGTGGGTTCGCTACGCGGGCGGCATTACAGCCCGGTGCGCCGGGTCGAGCGCCGCCCGCCCGGTAAACGGCTTACCGCACCCAGTTTATGGCGTTGGAGCTTTTCACGCGGCTGTCCGAGCAGCCGTTTGCCTCGGGTCGTAGCACCACACGACCGACGCGCTGCTCGCCGGGGCTGGCGGTATTGTTCAGGCGGGCGTGAAACTCCAGATCGCCGGCCATCTCTTTCTCCTGGTAGCCCGACTGGAAGCAGTGCTTCTGGTCGGCGCTGAGGATGGCCACCTTGGGGGCCTGCGTTGTCCGGGTCCGGGCACGCGCTGATCACGCCCACGCCGGAGGACTCGATGCGGAATTTTTTTTGTAGCATCTGAGCCATAATCCGGGACATAAAGTGTGTCTGGCGCGGGCACATTCCAACAAACCGCCATATGAAGTCCAACGGAGACAGGAGCTTGCGTTGCATCGCCTCAAGGTCCGTGTTTTGCTATCGACTGCTCCGCTGCGCTTCCCCCGCGGTAAATTCCCCCCCACATTAATAGAGGTGCTCGATGAAGAGATTTCCCCAGATGGGAGCGATCGCGCTCGCAGCGTTGGCAGCGGTCGCGTGTGAGTAGGCGACAGAGCCGACGCTGGACTTTGGTGCAGGCCCGTCGTTTGCGCTGGTCAGCGGCCCCAATCCGTTGGGCGAAGAGATCGTGGTATGCAAGGTAGGTCCGCTGGGCAGCTATCAGTTCACGTACAGCGGAACACGCGTGGCGACTGGATCGCCCGTAAGCGGCTCACTTACGGTGAACGTATCTGACCCCGCCGGCGACTGCGCCAGGCTCGGCTTTTTCGGCGGCGCGGGCGTCGTCATGGGCATCACCGAGACGGTGCCTGCCGGTCAGGAAGTCGTGAGCATCACGGTGGATCAGCTGAACGGCCCGGATCAGAACATCTCAGGTCCGGCCAACACCGCGACCGGTGTCAAGGCCAGTGGGAAGCCGGTCCAGTCGGCGGTTGTCACCTTCACGAACCGGGTGATACCGCCGCCGCCGCCGCCGCCGGAAGGTGGCGAGGGCTGCTCGCCGGGTTACTGGGGCCGCCCGCAGCACTTCGACTCATGGCCATCGCCGTACACAACGAGCACGACCTTCCAATCCGTGTTTGGCGTGGACGCCTATCCGGGCATGACGCTGCTCGATGTGGTGAACAATTCGGGTCGGCCCGCGCAGCAGCTTGGACGCCAGGCGGTTGCCGCGCTTCTGAACGCCGCAAGCCCCGGGGTCAGCTTCGACCTCACGCCTGCCGAAGTCATCGCTGCATTCAATGCGGCGTGGTCGTCGGGCGACTACAACACCACCAAGGACATGTTCGACAGGCTGAACAACCAGGGCTGCCCGCTGAACTGACGGGACGCTTAACCGCTTGGTGAAAAAGGGGCTTCGGGCGGGAGTATTCGCCCGGAGCCTTCTTTTCGTCTCGCGGCGGCACTGATGAACAGATCTCGCGATGCGATTGACATGCGGGCAGCGCTAGGGGCCGAATGGTCTGCGTCCACACGTAGTTCCGCCCCGGCAAGGGGATTCTCGAGTCCTGAAATGATAAACTCTTACCTGCTCACCTCGCGCCTCCGCCGCATCGCCCCATGGGCGTTTGTGCGCGTGGGTGTATTGCGTCGCGGAGCACCGGTCGCAGGCGGCGATACCACCGGAGGACGAGCACCCTAGAAGTCCAGGATTCGATGTCGTGATCCGGCCTTTCGGGTGCAACTGACCCGAAAGGCCTTTTGCTCTGCACTCTCAGCGGATCACTGACATGGATCAGAATCAGACATCATCAATCGTTACATCGGGCAGCCATCCCGGCTCCCGGGCGAGCTGCGCTCGCGCATCGAGCGGGAATGGGCCGATCAACCGGTGCAGCTGTACGCCCTGGCCGATCTCGATAGCACTCTCCGGCTCTACGAGTCGTGGCTCGCGCTCGGGCCGGAGCATGTAGCGCTTGCGCGCCCGGCACAGGGCGGCGAGTGGCATGTGCAATCCGTGGAACGCTCTCGCATTGGGAGTTTCTGGCCCGCCTCGTGACGCACATTCCGAACAAGCACCAGGTGATGACGCTACTACGGGTGGTACGCCAACCGGCCGCGCGGCACGCGGCGCAAGGCGACCACGGATGCCGACGTGGCGCCGATAACCGTGGCCGAGCCCGAGGCGCTGCCGCTCCGCGAGGCGCGGCGGCGGTGGGCCGAGCTCTTGCGGCGCATCTACGAAGTGGACCCGCTCACCTGTCCGGCCTGTGGCGGCGCGATGCGCATTCTCGCGTTCCTCACCGAACGCGCCGTGATCGATCGGATTCTTGAGCACCTGCGCCGGACGCGGGCGGACACACGGGGGGCCACCGTCCACGCGGGGGCCCGCGCGCCGCGCGGTCACCCGTTCAGCCTGCGCGTTCGATCCGTACGCCCACCGGTGCGTGGCCGGGGCCTTTAGCGTGCGCGACGCGGGGAACCGCACAGCGTGGGAGCCGCCGACAAGCCCGTGACTGACGTTCGCTGATCGTGCCAGTGGCCCTCGGGCCACGGACGAGCCTTGCCGGGGACCGTCGCCGTCGCCCCGCGGATCGGTTTGCCACCCTCCGCGGAGCACCGCATACTCCCACGGGAGCGATTGAATTTCCTAGCCCTACAGCCAGCACTTCGCCGACCGGTGGATTCTCGACCGGCTTCAGATCACTGCGCCAGGCGCGAGCGGTGTAGATATTCTCGACAGGTACAAGACTTCATTCGCACCGGGGAGCTACGCGCGAACCGAATACACCGGATCACGCGGCGAGGGCGCATTCATCGTCAACACTTCGGCCGTATCAGAGCCTGCTGAAGCTGTACCTTGCGGACCGCGTTGCAAGGGAGCGCGGTAGGACACGCCGCCAGCGTGCGGAAGCGTAACGAAAGCTGGACATCCAGCATTTCATTTATCGGATAACGCGCCGTGCGATGACAACTTCGGCAAAGCCGATTTAACGGCGCCGGCTGAATTGCCGTCCAGTAAGCGACTCCAGAAACTGAACGACATCCGCGCGCTCGTCCGGCGTAAGATGAAGCGGCCGGATATCCGCGCTGAGATGCGGGTTTGGCTCGCCACCACGACTGTAAAACCCGACGACCTCCTTCATCGTCGCAAAACTTCCGTCGTGCATATATGGACCGGTGCGCGCTACATCCCTCAGTGTCGGCGTTTTGAAAGCGCCGGTATGGTCTGCAACGCCCGTTACAGCGCCACGTCCCGGATCCCGTAACGTAGTTCCGGTACGCGCAGCAGATCGCGCCGTCACCCCGGTATTGTGAAACAGCTCGTCGGTAAAGTTGGGCGGAATGTGGCACGCGGTGCAGCGACCCTTTCCGGTAAACAACGCGAGCCCTCGGCGGGCATCTGCGGTCATCGCGGCCGAGTCGCCCTGGATTGCCAGATCATATGGGGACTCTCCCGAGCGAAGCGTTCTGATATAACTCGCGAGAGCGCGTGCGACCCCGGTGGAATCCGGGTCTCTCCGGAACGCTTCGCGAAAAAGGGCGCGATAGGAAATATCAGCGCGTAACCGCCTGGCGAGTTGGGCATGCGACAGGTCCATCTCCAGCGAATCGCGGATTGGATGCAGCACCTGCTCCTCGAGTGAGGCAGCTCTCCCATCCCAGAAGAACGCGCGACCGTAAGCGCGGTTGACAAGCG
>JALYOO010000350.1 GCA_030856845.1 Gemmatimonadota bacterium | reverse complement strand
CGAACAGCGTAAAGGTCGCGCCGTGATCGTGTGTCAGCGACGAGCCCTTGTCCGCTCCGATGTAATAACGGTTCGCGTTCTTCGGATCGAGCCACATTGCGTGGAAGTCGCCGTGAATCTCTTCGTCAGCACTGCCGTTGCGTAAGGTCTTCCCTCCGTCCGCCGAAACCATGAACCGCGTTGTCAGCACGTACACGCGCTGGTGGTCGAGCGGGTTGATTCGAATCTGACTGTAATAGAAGGGCCTGTTGTTGTAGGTGTTGACATATCTCCACGAGTTGCCGCCATCCTCCGATCGATAGATTCCCGAGCCCGGACGCGCGAGATCGTTCGTCTGTTCGGCCTCGACGATCGCCATCAGGATCTGCGGATTCTGTCGGGAGATCGCGAGCCCGATGCGGCCTGTCGGACCGTTTGGAAGCCCGGTGCTGAGCTTCTTCCATGTTGCGCCGGCATCTGTGGATTTGAAGATGCCACCGTTCGGCCCGCCGCTCGTGAAGGTCCACGGCTTCCGCAGCCGATGATAGAACGCGGTGTAAAGCACGCTGGGATTGGACGGATCCATCACCAGCTCGGTCGCACCGGCGCGACCGTCATTCGGTAACCCTCCACCGAGTTTTGTCCATGTCGCGCAACCATCCGATGTCCTGAACAGCCCGCGATCGCCACTGTACCCCCACAAATGGCCGATAGCCGCGACGTACACTATGTCGGGGTTGGAAGGGTGAGTTACTATGCGCGAGATCTGATGCGTTGTGCGCAGCCCCGTGTTGCGGAACGTGCGTCCCTCGTCGGTCGACTTGTAGACACCATCGCCCCATGCCACGCTGTTGCGGTTGTTCGCCTCTCCGGTGCCGACCCACACGATGCGGGGATTCGCCTGAAACACCGCGATGTCGCCGATGGATGCCGACGCATAATTGTCGAAGATCGGCGTCCACGTGGTTCCGGCGTTCACCGACTTGAATACGCCGCCCGATGCGGACGCGACATACACGGTCGTGAATGCCGAATCGAGCGCTTCGATGTCCACCACGCGGCCACCCATACTGGCGGGTCCGATGTTCCTCCACCGGAAGGCGGAAAGCAGTGCGGAGTCGGACGGTTGTGATAAAGCTGGGAATGCGGACAGCGTCGTCAGCAATGCGGCGAGCCCAACCTGTTTTAGGCGCGTCGTCATTTTCCAGCCCTTTCAACCAGCGCAGCCACGAGCTCGCGGCAGAAATCCGGGATGTCCTCCACCACCCGTCCCCATACGAGGTTCTCGTCTCGAAACGCGGGCGCATCCACCCATGTGGCTCCGGCATTGACGACATCGTCCTTGATACCGAGTGACCCGGTCGCGCTGCGTCCCCGGAGAATTCCCGCCGAGATTGCCACGAGCCCGCCATGACAGATGATTCCGATGATCTTGTCTGTCGCGTTCATATCGTGGATCAGCTTCAGGACGGCGGGATGACGCCGGAGCTTGTCAGGTGCCCAGCCGCCGGGCACCACCACGGCGAAAAGATCATGGCTCTGGAGGGAATCGATGCGAACGTTCGGCGTGATCTCGAGTCCGCTCTTGCCGCGTATTGTTCCGAGATCCGTCGCCGCGGAGATGACGTCCGCTCCCTCTTCCTTCAGCCGCATCAGTGGAACGAAGAATTCCAGGTCCTCCACGCCTTCCGCGAGGAGGATCGCTATTCGCTTGCCGGTCAGTCGCATGCCGCAGATACTCCACTTTGATCGATCGAAATGCCCGCGGTGCTGGGAACCAGGTCACCGGAGAGGGGGCCACGGGCCGCAGCGCCGACACGAGCCGGGCTACTGAAAACAAAGTGCGCTACGGCCGTCTCAAAATTCCAGTAGATCATCGCCAGCGAGGTCAGATCGAAAGCGGCGTGTGCGATCATCAGCACCCAGATCTGCCGCCTGACGGCGAAGATTCCTCCGAACACCAAACCAACGATCGTAACCAAGCTCATGCCACGGCGTTCGCGACCGGTGCGCCCACGCCAGCACAAGCAGCGCGCTGAGCGGAATGAAGATCGCATTGCCGGCGAGCACCAGCAGAATAGCGAGAACTCAAATCGGTCCGAACCCGCGCAGGTCAGAAGCGAAGGCGTCGTCCGAGGGGATAGCTACCGGTGAGCCGACCAGCCTTGAGCGCATGACCTCACCGGGTTTTTGTCAGCTCTATTTCGAACGCGTCGTTGCCGAACGGTAACGGACCGCGGATGAAGAAATACTCAAGCCCGAATCCGCGGCGCGTGATTCGTAGTGCCCGCAGGATCGTCAGTCCGCACGAGTAGGATCCCTCACGACAAGCCCGGCGCTGGAATCATGATTCGGGGTTACGTGAGAGAATGATTGCTGCCTACGGCGGGGCGGAGCCCAGCTGCAACCCCCAATGTACGAAGAGATATTGCTCCAGCACTCTTGCCGTCACATCGGCGAAGCGTTCCCGACTCGCCTCGTTGTCACGAACACCAGTGAAGTTCGCTTCGATCTGTACACCGCAGATTCTTCCGCCGGTCATACCACCCAACCCGTTCGCCTCCGCGCCGCAGGTATGTCTCCGCGTGTTGTCGCCACCGGAGAAATACGATTCGCCGTTCGGTCGCGGGTCCGCCCCGCTGGGAATGGACCTGAAGCCATTGTTCGCGTAGAGAGTGCCGAGGCTGGCGGGGCCTCGCATGAACGCGGAAAACGAGATCGGGTCCGCTTCGGAAACAGTCCGCACGCTCGATGTATCCTGCAGAGCGCGATTCGCGTCGAGAGCAGCGTCGCTGAGATCGAGCTGCGAACTCGCAATCAGATAGCCGAGCTCGAGTCGCTGAACTGGATGATTGTGCCCGTGCATATCCATGTACCAACCCTTTCCGCTCGACGCGAGGACAATGCTCTTGGCTTCGTCAATGAATTCGTGCCACTCGCGGTAGGCGATCTCCGCTTCCGCGTCCCCACAGGCAGCCTCGGGATTCGTGCGATTCGGATCGAGCTTTACCCGTGCGAGGTTGGAAATCACGATGTGCGGATACCGGCCGAAACGCAGAAAGTATTTCTGCTGCATTGCCCTCACGAGCTCTGCGGTGTTGAGATCCCTGCCCGCAGTCATAGTGCCTCCGCACGCCGCCTCGGTGCGATCCGGAATCTCGCTCGGCATAAGTGTGCCGCCGTGCGGCGCGGTGAGGATAACCGGAGCGTTCCCGGCCACATACTCGATGTAGCCGTTTCGGCCAAAGTACGATTGGCCCGCCACGTATTTGGCCGGAGGATCGGGCTCTGTCGGCGTCCCGCACGAAAGCACGATCGCGCAACAGAGAGGGATCACACTGTGAAGACGGCGCATACCTCTCCGACCAGCGAGCGAGTGTCTCCCGCCCATTTCGCGGACAGCCCGAACTATCTCGTCAACGGACAACTGGGTATTTCCTGCCGAGCTGGTCGAGATACGTCGGATACTTCCTCGGGTCGTAGTAGAATTTCTTCATCTCCGGCCGGAATTGCGCCATGATGTCCGCGTTCAGCCAGGTTGCAGGCATGTCCGTGGGGGCGAAGAACGGAACGTATTTGACTGTTTTCGTCTGGACATTATTGAAGTAGTCCCAAGCATCCGACACAATCTGCGGCGTGAGCAGGATGTCGAGCATCGTCATTGCCTGAACCTTCGCGCCGGCGACGACTCCCTTGTGCGCTATCGGTGTCGCCATCGATATCGCATTCGCCCAGTTGTGGCCCGGAAGCCCCGGAATGTTGGAAGGAAAACGCAGGTTGATCGTCGGGACATTCCAGCTGACGTCTCCGATGTCGTCCGACCCTCCGCCGGTGCGAGTCGCTTCGTTCACCGGACCGTTCAGCCTCGGTGCTCTGACTGACAGTCCGCTGTCGGCGACAGCGAGCTCTTTCTGAATCCCTTTGGCCAGCAGCTGGTCGTTTGCGTCCCACGCGGGCATGCCGACCTTCAGCATGTTCTGGTACACGACCTCCGCAACGGGCCTCGAGAAATGCGCGCTCCATCCCGAGCCCACCATCATCACGGTGTCGACCTTCGTCTCGGTCATCACCGCTGCGCCCTGCGCCATTTTTTTCGCAGCCTCGAACATTGCCAGCGTGCGAGGGTGGTCGCGTTCGCGAAAGTAAAACCAGATGCTCGCCGCGCTCGGCACTACGTTCGGCTGGTCGCCCCCGTCCGGGATGACGTAGTGCGATCTCTGCGCGAGCTGCATGTGCTCGCGCTTCATCTCCCATCCCTGCGCCATCAGCATCACCGCGTCGAGCGCACTCTTTCCATTCCATGGCTGTCCGGCCGAGTGAGCGCTCGACCCGGCGAACCTGAAGATCGCGGAGACGAGGGCGTTGTTAGCTGATTGACCCCACTGCACGGTGAGATCGTTGTCCACGTGCGTGAAGAGGGTGATATCCACGTCCTTGAACACGCCGGCGCGCACGAGGAAGGCCTTACCCGCCATCAGCTCTTCAGCAACACCCGGCCATAACACCAGCGTCCCCGGAATTTTCTCGCGCTGCATGATGTTCTTGACGACGATCGCCGCCGCGACGTTGAGCGGCATTCCTGAGTTGTGACCTTCGCCATGCCCTGGCGCTCCGGCGAGGATTGGATCGCGATAGCCAGTGCCCGGTTTTTGTCCGGCTTTCGGAATTCCGTCGATGTCGGATCCCAGCGAGATGACGGGCTTTCCCGTGCCCCATCGGGCGACGAACGCGGTCGGAATTCCCGCGACGCCGCGCTCGACCCTGAATCCGTTCTGCTCCAGCAATCCTGTCAGATACTTCGACGTCTCGATCTCCTGAAATCCGAGCTCACCGTACGAGAAAACCTGATCGACCATCTGCTGAATGAGCTTCGCACGCGAGTCGATCTGCCTCGCTGCTTCGGCCTTCAGTGAATCGAGCCGGCCGGTCGCTGGATACTTGTACTTGATCGAATCAGCGGCAGAGCCGCGGGCGGTGGGCTGTGCGGCACTCGGCACACCGGTCAGGGCAATGGCGGCAGCGACCGGCACGAGACGGCGGATCGAACGGCAAAGAATCACGTGTGGATTGGCTCGGATAAATGGTTCATTTGCGCCCTGAGCGGTTAAAGATACAATTCTCTCTCATGCCTAGACTCAACTTCAGCGCCGTCGCGCCATTCGCTCTGCTGCTCGCGTCCTCGACCGTCGCCGCGCAGCGGCCCGCCGCATTTACCGCGGAGCAGGTCAGGAGCAACCCCTTCCCCAATGAGCTCACTGCCGCTTCGTCGGGAAGCAGGATCGCGTGGGCGTTCAACGAGAGAGGTCAGCGCAATGTCTGGGTCGCCGAAGGCCCTGAGTGGAAAGCCCGGCGTGTCACCAACTATCGGATCGACGATGGCCAGGAGCTGACGAGCGTTTCCATCACTTCCGACGGAAAGCACGTCATCTACGTACGGGGCGGCGAGCATTCGGCCAACTGGCAGGGCTCGCCTCCCAATCCCATGTCGAATCCACTCGCCCCGAAGGTTCAGATCTGGAGCGTTCCTTTCGCGCCGTGCCTATCCCGCAACACATGCGAGCCGAAGCCACTCGCCGAGGGAGATGACCCGGAGCTCTCTCCCCAGGGACATCGCGTGGCATTCCTCAAGGACCGGCAGATATGGACGGTCCCTGCCGACGGCGCTTCAGCCGCAACGCGACTCCTGACCGCCAACGGCGACCTCGACAATCTGCGGTGGTCACCCAATGGCGATCGTCTCGCTTTCGTGTCGAACCGGGGCGCCCACGCTTTCGTCGGCGTTTTTACCAACGACTCGACGCCCATCATATGGATGGCTCCGTCTACTTCGCGCGATGCTTCGCCGCGATGGTCGCCCGACGGAACACGCATCGCGTTCGTCCGGAACCCGGGCAGCGGCGGAGCTCCTGATTCAATCCTCGTTCGCCCGCGCCGCCGCTGGGCTCTCTGGACCGCCGACGCGAAGACGGGACAGGGCAAACTCATCTGGGACGCGCCCGACAAGTCGTACCCGTCGACACACGGAGGGACGAACCTTCACTGGGCGGCGAATGGACGCATCGTCTTTCTCTCGAACAGGGACGGACAGGCACATCTCTATTCGCTCGCGGAAAACGGCGGCACTCCGATGCTGCTCACTCCCGGCAATTACATGGCGGAATACATCTCGCTCAGCCCGGACCGCCGATTCGTGTGTTCGCCGGAAATGCAGGCAGTGACTCCAACGACATCGATCGCCGGCATATCGTGAAGGTCCCAGTCGACCGTGCTGCTCCGGAGGTGCTAACCCCGGGCACCGGTCTCGAGTGGACTCCGTTTAT
>JALYOO010000344.1 GCA_030856845.1 Gemmatimonadota bacterium | reverse complement strand
GGTACAACCTCACCATGTCGACCACGGTGAGGCCTGCGACGAGCGCAACCATCAGCGCGAAGCCGGCCTTCAGCGCGCGCGGAGCGGCTGTCGAGAAGAGAGATGCCAATGCAATCCCGCACAGAATCGCCAGCGGCGAAATGATGAACAGGAAATGCCGATTGGCATCGTACAGGATCGGTCGCAATACGAGCGCGGTGGCTAGCGGAAACAGCATCGCGAAGACAAGAAACAGCAGCTTGCTGTCGCGATGGGCATCCCTGATGTTTTTCTCTTCCCTTCCGAATCTGGCGAAAGCCAGACTCGCCAGTCCACCCGCAAGAGCGAGCGCGTAGAACTCCGGCAGCGAGATCAGAAAGGATTTCGGCAGGTAATGCCAGGGAAGCGCATCGGTGGGGATGAATCGCCCTTCAAAAAGCGCCGGCGCTTCGAAGTCCGTAAAGTTTGCCGCGCGCCTGAAAGCCCGGAGCGGATTCAGAATGGGACTCAGCTGCGCATACGGCCACCACACCAGCATCAGCGCCCAGGCAATCGCTCCGATCTTGATGAGCGACCATGCCGCCGCTCTTCCATCACGAGCAACCTCACGACGGCCATAGGATGACCGATTCATGCGAAACTGCGCCACCATCCACAACAGCACCAGCAATACGCAATAGCCGAAGAGCATCAATGCACCGATGCGGATCCCGAGCGTCAATCCGATGATCACGCCGAGCACCGCGACGGATCGCCACGGCAGCTTTGGGAGGCGGTCGTAGGCGCGTAACAGGTAGTAGACCGCGGCGAGAAACAGAACCGCGAAGGGAATATCCTTCGGGTTCATGAACATGTGCCCCAGATACACGGGTGTGAGCGTCAGGATCGCCGCGGACAGAAACCCGGCCATCGTACCGGCGAGCAGCGTTCCAATTCGCCAGGAAAAGAAAATCCCGAACCAGCCGGTTACGGCCACAAGCAGGTGCCCGGTTTCGTAGAGTCCGAACGGGGAGATTCGCGCGGCGACTGCCCAGACGGCGTTGACGAAGCTCCCGTAGAGATAGTGATTGCCCTCGGTATTGATGGTGTTGTCCGTAAATCCCGAGGCGTACCAGCTCAGGAAGTACCTGCCGTTCGCACCTCCGTGATGCTCATCGACCGTCACACCGTAGTCGAGGAACGTGAGAGGGATCAGCACCGCGATCAGTCCAAGCAGTACGGCGGTTGCCAGGGTCCATCGATCGTGATTGCGGAACCGCGTCACCCTCGGCGCGCGATGCTGAAACGCAGCGCCCTCAGCCAATGCCGGACTGCGGCAGCGTATCCTCGACCCGCCTGGCGCCCAGTGTTGGTGACTTGTAAAGGCCGCACGCCGAGTTGCGGCGAACGCGGATGAGGTCGGCGACCATCCGCACGCCATCCGTGACCACGGTCACTTTCGACCCGGGCTTGTGTGTCCAGTTCACCGAAACTTCGCGAATCTCGTAGCCGAGCTCGCGGGCTATGAGCAGCATCTCGACGTCGAAGCTGTAGCCGTGCATCCTCATCCGGGAGGCGATATCAAGTGCCGCTTCCCGGGTAAAAAGCTTGAAGCCGCACTGGGTGTCGGAAATGCCCGACACACCGTAGAATCGAACGAACTGGTGAAAGGTTCTGCCCGCAACACGCCGGTACCACTTGGCTTTCACGGTTGTGTGGCTTCCCGGAAGATGCACCCTCGATCCGATCACGATATCTGCGCCGGTGTCGGCCATCACCGCGGTCAAGTGGGTGATCTCGACGAGTGCGGTTGACGCGTCAGCATCCATGAAAAGGAAGTCATCTCCGGCGGCGTTGATGAAACCGCTGCGCACCGCCAATCCCCTGCCCGCGTTCTGCGCCAGACGGATAAGCCTGACCGATGAGCAGGACCTGGCGATCCGGTTTACGACATCGGCCGTGCCATCCTGACTGCCGTCATCCACGACAATGACTTCAGACGCAAGCCGCGCTTCTTCCAGGAAAGCCAGTGTTTCGCGCAACGTCTCAGGGAGCCGCTCCTCTTCGTTGTAGGCAGGGATTACAACGCTAAGCATGCGCGGGTCACGCTCCCCTGCGGGAGAGTTGCGGCGCCGGAACGACCGACGATTGGCTGTGCATCGATTCGAATGTGGAAGGCGGGGGAGGTTTCGGTCACCAGCGCCTCAAAATACATTGGCATGCGCGAGTGTGGCGACCCTGCCCCTTCGCAGCGAGTACGGTCCCTGCATCGGCAATCGGGATCTTCGCGAACCGTCGTCCACTTTCCGAACCCAGCATGACCTTTGACCGCCGCGCTTTCTTCACCGCGAGCGGCGGACTGATCGCCGGAATGCCGCTGCCACTCGCGCCGTCGTATCCGGCTCCACCTCAGGCCGCCGACAGTACTGCCGCAAATACGGTCAGCGTAAGAGCGGCGCCTTTTCTGGCACGCGGCGATGGTCGGAGCAATGACACCGCGGCAATTCAAGCCGCTCTGAATTCAGTTGCGGCTGCCGGCGGCGGCGTCGTCGAGATTCCGGCAGGCGATTATCTCGTCGATACGCTCACCATCCCCGCCGCTCGCGGCGGAACGCTGCGGATAGTCGGTCAGGGCTGGAGCTACGACGCGGGAGCGACGTCACGCGTCGTTTCAGCCTCGGCGCGCCCGATGTTCGAACCGCGCCCCGGCGCGAATGGTCTCGAGCTCTCGATGCTCCACCTTGACGGCAACGATCTCGGGACCATTGGATGGAATGGAGCTCATGGCAACAAGGCCCGGCTCTACAACCTTCTCATCGATCGGTTCACCCGATACGGCATCTATTTCGACCAGGGTCTTTGCGAGCTCCGCCATTCCTATGTCCGGCTCAATCGCGGAACCGGCGTTCGCGCCAGCAGCGACGGCTGGTTTTCGGGCAATGAGATCGCCGCCAACGGAGGCGTCGGATTGATCGTCGCCGCGGGGGGAAACAGGATCACCGACAACCTCATCAACTCGAACGGGTCATACGGAATTCACATCACTGGCCGCGCTGGCAGCAACCAGATCAACTCGGTCATCGGCGGATATATCGGCGAGAATGTCGCCCAGAACATTATGGTCGAAGGAGCATCGACGGCGGACAGAAACGTCAACTACACGTCCATCGTCGGATGCTTCATTCAACAAGTAAGCGGCAAGCGCGCCGGAGCTATCCGCGTTGTCAACGCGCGGCAGACCCAGATAATAGGGATCAACTATCTGGGAGGCCCGAACGATACCGGATGCATCTCGATGCAGAGTTGCGACTCTTCGCAGGTGACCGGCATCGCCGCATCCTATTCGTCCGGCAACATCGTTCGGCTCGCCGCGTGCGACGATGTCAGTGTATCTGGCGTGACGTCGCGGGACCATGCATTGGCGGCGACGCGAGTCGACGAGTCATACATGATTCACATTGGCGACGGCTGTCATCGCTGCACGGTGACTGACGTTCGGGCAACCGATGCACGTGTCAAAGCCTACTCTCGCGGGATCAAGAATACCGGGCAGGGCACCATCATCCTCGGCTCGTACGCGTTCACTGGAGCGCCGGATCCCGATGCTTTCGGCGGCGCCGCCGTTATGACATTCGACCTGGCTACGAGACGGTGGATATCGCTGAACGGGCGCGGATAGCAGCTCAGCGGAGCAGCAACAGCCGCTGAATCTCCTCGAGGCGCGCAGGGTTTGCGCCGCGTCCGGCCGCAATTTCCAGTGCGGCCAGCGAGAGGCGGCGGTAGAGTGCGCGGGCTTCGGGATCTCCCCTCAACGCCGTCAGATGCCGGAGTACCGTATCGGATTCCCCGCGTACTACCGGCCCGGTAAGGGCATCGGACGGCGGTGCCTCGGCGATGTTCGAGACCGCTGCCTCCATCAGACTGTGCACTGCGTGTCGCGCGCTTCGCTCAGGTATCCCAAGGTCAGTGAGCAGTCGCCCCGCCACTGCGGCGAGCACTACGGGGAAGTTCGAGCTCATCACCGCGGCAGCATGGTAGACCGCCTTGCCCCCCGCCGGAATCTCCAGAGTTCGCGAGCCCAGGTGGCCGGCGAGACGTCGCGAGGTGGCCCGGGCGTGGTCATCGCCGTCAATCCCGATCCATGCACGACGCAGCAGCTCAGGCGCTCTGTCGGTGTTCGCAAATGGGACCAGTGGATGAAACGTCCCCCCACTCAATCCTATTTCCCCGAGCCGCGGAATGAGGGCAGGCTCGGCACCTCCGGAGGTATGTACTATCGCCGTACCGGAAGCGACACGGCGGCGGCCGCCCGAGCCAACCTCGCCGATGAGCTCCGCCAGCGCGCCGTCAATCTGATCGTCGCGCACCGCGACCACGATTGTGTTCGCGTCGGAAAGCGTCTCCGGCAGAGCGCCGCTGGACGTCGCGTATGGCGAGGGCTTCCGGCCATGCAGACCGAGCACCTCAACACCCCCGGAAGCACGAAAGGCGCGGAACAGTCCGCGCCCCACGTTGCCCGCGCCGATTATCAGTATCCGTTCACTCACTCTTCATTCTCGGCGCGCTGCGTTTTCTGGCGGGCCATCGCCTTGTCGAGCAAGGCTCGCTGAGACCCCGCGCCGCTCGCGAGCTCCAGCGCCGTCTTGATAGCCTGGTCACCCGCCACTCTCCGTTTGAATTCAGCCTCGGGTCCAAAGGCGTATCTCGCGATATCATATGACAACAGCGATGAAACGACCGCGGTAGATTCGTCAAAGATTCCCCGGTCCATCACCACGCCGCGCGACATCATGCGCTTCCAGACCTCGTCGAGCATCATCTTCGTAACGGTGAACTGGGGCGACGTCACCTCCCCGCTCGCCTTGACGGTCAGCGCGTAGTCTGTGAGCGCATCGCGGAACTGCGACACTTTACGCCCGAGCGCGGCCTGAAGGTTCGCGACTCCCTCGGAATGGGCACTGTCGCTCTCCATTACATCGGGCGTGATGCCGCCGCCGTCGAACACTATCCGTCCGGATGACGTCTGGTAACGCTTCCTCCGAGCCGGTTGAGACTCCTCGTCAGCTTCTTCCTCATCCCGCTGCACCCGGCGGCTGATGGACCGGCCCGACGGCGTGTACCATCGCGCCGTCGTGATCTTGAGACCACCGACGTCCCCCAACGGGATGATCGTCTGGGCGCTTCCCTTCCCGTAGGT
>JALYOO010000319.1 GCA_030856845.1 Gemmatimonadota bacterium | reverse complement strand
GCTCTACCAGGTGGCAACCGCGGCACTGTCACCGAGTGACATCACCGCGCCGATCCGATGGATTCTTCGCAAACAGAAGAACGTTACGGTGCTGCTGGCTGAGGTAACCGCGATCGATGTCGAGCGGAAAACCGTGAGAATCGAGGTTCCACCTCGCGACATCCCGTACGACTACCTGGTCGTCGCCTCCGGCTCGAGGCATGCCTACTTCGGCCATGAGGAATGGGAGCCGCTCGCACCCGGCCTGAAGGAGATCGAGGACGCGGGCGAGATCAGGCGCCGTTTTCTCATCGCATTCGAGATGGCGGAGAAGACGTCGGATGCGGACGAGCGTGACGCGTACATGACTTTTGTCGTGGTTGGTGGCGGACCGACAGGCGTCGAGCTGTCGGGCGCACTACCCACCATCGCGCGGAAGGCGCTGTATCCCGACTTTCGAAACATCGATACGCGCAAGACGCGCGTCATTCTCCTCGAAGGCGGACCGCGTGTTCTGCCATCGTTTCCGGAGGACCTTGGGCGCGTCGCGCATCGTGGGCTCGAAGAGCTTGGGGTAGAGGTTCGCACGAACTCGATCGTCACTCGGATTGAACCCGACGCCGTCTACGTAGGCGATGAACGGATCGAGACGCGAACGGTTTTCTGGGGCGCCGGTAACGCGGCGTCGCCTCTCGGGCGAACGCTCGGTGTGCCGCTCGATCGCGCCGGCCGTGTGCTGGTGAAGGAAGACCTTTCGATTCCCGGCCACCCTGAAGTGTTCGTCGTGGGCGATCTGGCTCTGGTGACCCGGGAAGATGGGCGGCCCGTACCGGGAGTGTGCCCCGCGGCAAACCAGGAAGGAAAAACCGCGGCGCGAAATATTCTCCTGCTGCAGCAGGGACTCGCGACACGCTCGTTCAGATACCGGAACAAGGGCGATCTGGCAACGATCGGCCGCTCTCGCGCCATCGCAGACTTCGGAAAGCTGAAGGTGACGGGCCGGCTGGCGTGGCTGCTATGGCTGTTCGTTCACATCATGTATCTGGTAGGATTTCGCAATCGCCTCAGTGTGTTCCTTCAATGGGCGTATAGCTATTTCACCTACCAGCGGGGCGTGCGGCTGATCACGCACGTCGATCGAAATGACGCCACAGCGCCCGGCTCCCCCGCCGCTGTCTACAACCCCCCGCCTGACACGATCAGGACGGAGCCGGCTCGCCAACGGTCTTACTGACGGTCTTCTTTGCATCGCGTCCGTCATCGACGCCCAGGCCGAGAAGCAGCGTTCCGAGGACCAGCATCGCAGAGGTGAGAAACGGCACGCTCCTGCCGAAATGATCGTAGGCAAACCCGGCCCATAGCGGAATCACGACGCGTGAGATTCCGCCATATGTCTGTTGAACCCCCATGTAGAGACCGCGCTCACCACTCGGAATGACTCGCGATAGCAGCGACGTGACGCACGGAAAAGTGAAGGCGGTACCCAACGGGAGGAGTGCGATGCCGATCGCCAGCAACGCGTAGTTGTGTACAAAGGGGAACGATGCCAGGCCGGTCGCGAGCAGCACGAGGCCGAGCCGCGACAGGCGACCTTCGCCGAAACGGTCCACCGCCCATCCGAGGACGCCCGCCCGGGTGATGACGGAAATGATCCCGATGTAAGTGAAGAAGATCCACACTCGGTCCTCGCCGATGCCGAATCGATCAGCAAGAAACAGCGGCATGATCGCGGTGATGGCGGAGAACGCCCCCATCGCGATTGCGTAGATCCAGATCAACCTTGGCCCGGGCTCCCTTCCATGCGAGATCACGCGCATGAGCGCCGCTCGCGATGCGCCCGGCTTCTTTGTCGAATTGCGCGCGTCTTCCATGTCGCGCGATTCAGTCAGAAAGCGCCAGGCGAAAACGATATTGATGATGCACAGCGCGGCGGCGAGTAGTCCCGGCCCGCTGCGCCCGCCGAGAAGCGCCAGCGAGCCAAGCGGGGGGCCAAGTGCCACACCGAAGTTGGTTGCGGCCGATAGCCATCCCAGCGCTTTCGCACGGTTCTGCGGCTCGGTAGCATCGGCTACATATGCCTGTATCACTCCCACAGTGCCGCCACCTGCGCCCTGTATCACGCGGGACAACAGGAGCAGCCACAGCGAG
>JALYOO010000264.1 GCA_030856845.1 Gemmatimonadota bacterium | reverse complement strand
GTGTTCGGCGCTCTGCCTGGTCCATGCGAGCCGCGACCTGTAGCAGCAAAGTCGATTTGCCAATCCCCGGCTCCCCTCCGATGAGTATCATCGAGCCCGGTACGACGCCGCCGCCAAGCACAAAGTCGAACTCCGACAATCCTGTCTGCCACCGCGGTTCGGCCGCTCCCTTTACGTCGCCTAGTCGGTGCGTCGGCGCGACGGATCCGCCGTCACCGAATGAGCGATGTCCGCCGACACGTCGCGCGGCGGCGCTCCGTCCGCCAGGTCCGCCCGCCGTGGACGCGGTTTCCTCGACCAGTGTGTTCCATTCACCGCAGACATCACACCGGCCAGCCCATCGCGGATGATCAGCGCCGCAGCTGGTGCAGCGGTAAACGGTGCGCGCCTTGGGCGTCACTGCTCAGACGGACGGGCCGAGTAGTTCTCGAAGCGGGTGAAGGTCTTGTTGAAGAAGAGGTTGACGAGACCCGTCGGACCGTTGCGCTGCTTGCCGACGATGACCTCTGCCCTGCCCTCGAGGGAATTGCCATCCTTGTCCGTCGGACCGTCGTACATCTCCTGGCGGTAGATGAACATGACGAGGTCCGCGTCCTGTTCGATTGCACCAGACTCGCGAAGGTCAGACAGCTGCGGGCGCTTGTTCTCGCCGGTGCGCTGCGCCGGCGCGCGCGACAGCTGTGATAACGCCACGACGGGAACGCGAAGCTCGCGGGCGAGCGACTTGAGCGAGCGCGAGATATAGCTGATCTCCTGCTGGCGGCTTTCGGTATTCGTTGGGCCCTGCATCAGCTGCAGGTAGTCGATGACGACGAGGCCGATGTCGTTGTCCACCTTCAAGCGCCGCGCCTTCGAACGCATCTCCAGCAAACCCATTCCCGGAGTGTCGTCGATCCAGATTGGCGCGTGGCTCAGAATGCCGGCAGCCCGTCCCAGCCGTACGAACTCATCGTCGCGCAGGCGGCCTTTGCGAAGTCGTTGCGCGTCGACTCTTCCCTCGGACGTGAGCAGGCGCTGCACGAGCTGCTCCTTGCTCATCTCGAGCGAAAAAAATGCGACGGGCACGTTCGCGTCGAGCGCCGCATTCTGCGCGATGTTAAGCACGAAAGCGGTCTTGCCCATCGAAGGGCGAGCCGCGACGATGATGAGATCGGAATCCTGAAATCCCGCCGTTATCTCGTCGAGATCCTTGAAGCCACTGGCGACACCGGTGATTGATTCGCCACCCCGCTGAAGCGTCTCGATGCGCTCCATCGTCGGCCAGAGCAGCTCCTTGATGCGTGTGAACCCTTCGGTGCCCCGGCTCTGATTTACCTCGAAGATCCGGTGCTCCGCGGCATCGACCAGGTCGCCGGCGGGTGTCGCAGACTCGAAGGCTTCGGTGACGATCGCGGTCGATACTTCGATCAGCCGTCGGCGGAGCGCCTTCTCCTTTACGATTTTCGCGTGGTATTCGATGTTCGCCGACGTCGGTACGGCGTCGACGAGGAACGCGATGTAGTCTTTGCCGCCGGCGGACTGAAGGTCACCCGTACGCGACAGCTCTTCGGCGAGAGTGAGAGGGTCTACGACATCGCCGCGAGCGTTGAGGGAAAGCATCGCACGAAAAATCCGCCGGTTGCCCTCGCGGTAGAACATCGTGTCGTTGACGGTCTCTCCCGCCCGGAGCACGGCGTCAGCGTCCATGAGCATTGCGGACAGCACTGCCTGCTCCGCGTCTTCCGAATACGGAGGGCGGCGTTCGGAATACGGATCACGCGCCGGCGGCGCTATCGAGAATTCTACGGGCGAGCTTGACATCTTCCCATGTGGGTCGTTTCCACGCCGGATTGCGAAGCAGCGCGGCGGGGTGATAGGTGACGACGAGCGGTATGCCGTGGTAGCGATGCACTTCGCCACGCAGCTTCCCGATCGGAGTCTTCGTATTGAGAAGAGTCTGCGCCGCAAACGTGCCGAACGCAACGATTATTTTCGGCTCGATGAGCTCGAGCTGCCGAACGAGATAGGGGCTGCACGCCTCGATCTCGTTGGGCATTGGATTGCGATTGCCCGGCGGCCGATGCTTGACGACGTTGGTGATGAACACTTCCTCGCGCGACAGATCCACCGCGGCGAGAATCTTCGTCAGCAACTGGCCGGCCGCACCGACGAAAGGACGCCCAGTCTCGTCTTCGCTGGCTCCGGGTGCCTCTCCGACACATACAAGGCGTGCTTTCGCTGCCCCTTCACCGGGTACGCCCCGTGTCGCCGTTTTGTACAAAGAACAGCGCTTGCAGCCTTCGACCGCAGCGGCAATCCTGGCGAGAGTATCGAGTCTCATGACGTCGGTGTTGAAGAGCTCCGGGAAATGTTCGCCCGCGACCAATCCACGCTCCAGGGATGGTGGAGACAGCGCGGGCGGTGTCTCCACTTCGCCGCGATGCTCTCTCGCGACCGTCGCGGGCTCGACGGCCGGCGGAACGGAGCGGGTCGCCTGACGGTCTCCAGGTCTGGTGGCTCCCACTGCCCGCAACACATCCTCCACGGTCATCGAATCGAGAATCAACTCGGATTCCCCGATCTCCCTCCGCTGCTCGAGGTACGCGCGCAGGCGCTCTCTAGCGTCCATCGATCAGCAGCTCCACCCGGTCGAGTATGACGTCTGCGAGATCCGTTTTTGCCATCAGGGGTATGTCTTCTCTTTCTCCGTTCCGGGTGAGAATGAACACACGGTTCGTATCCGAGCCGAAGCCCGCGCCCTCTTCGACCGCGCTGTTGACCACGATCATGTCGAGCGCCTTCTGCTCGAGCTTTGCCGTTCCGTTGGCAAGCAGGTCCTCGGTCTCGAGGGCGAAGCCAACTATGACGGCATTTTTTTTTCGCGAGGCCATAGTGGAGTGAAGCACGTCTTCGGTTCGAGTCAGGATTATCGGACCGGGATTGCTACCCGCCTTCTTCTTGATCTTCGATCCGGACGGCTCCGCCGGCCGGAAGTCGGCGGGTGCGGCAGCCATGACCAGAACGTCGGCTCCGCTCAGAGCGCGCTCGACCGCCTGACGCATTTCGGCGACGGTGTCCACCGTTTCTACCACACTGCCGCCCGCTGGTTTGACCTCCACGTGCGCGGCAACCAGAAGTACATCCGCTCCCCTGCGCCACGCCGCATCGGAGATCGCCACTCCCATTCGACCGGTGCTGTGATTCGAGATAAATCGCACGGGATCGATGGATTCGCGAGTTGCTCCGGCGGTGACAACCACGCGGCGGCCGCGGAGGCGGCCGGCCGGTTCGAGCGCGCGTCCGAGTTGAGCAAGTATGGTTTCCGGTTCGGGCATCCGGCCCGGGCCCGATCCTTCGCCCGCTGCGAGCGGGCCTTCCTCTGGATCGAGCACCGTAATCCCGGCATCACGCAGGAGCCTTACGTTGCGGGCTGTTTGGGAGTTGGCCCACATCCTGTCGTTCATCGCAGGCACGAGCACGACGGGAGCAG
>JALYOO010000242.1 GCA_030856845.1 Gemmatimonadota bacterium | reverse complement strand
CACCCATACTCCATAGTCGCCGTGACTGAACCGCACATCGTACCCGACAGTCATCGTCAATCGCGGCACACGGGAGTTGATGAATAATCCGATTACGGTCGACAGCGCACCGAAGAGGACCATCACTTCAAAGCCGAAGATCGTGTAAGGGACCCACGACGCGACCGGCTTGCCGCCGACAACGAGCGGCCAGTAGTCCGATACCCATGTCGCGATCCAGTAGCCGAACGTCACGCCAAGCAGTCCACCGATCAGCGTGTATCTCCTGACCGGGCTCGGCCCTGCGTCGATCGCGTGCTCCAGCTCATGCCGCGGCGTTGGGGAGTACACCGTGACGTCGCCCATCTTCTCGTCCTTGAGCGCTTCGATGGCATCCACTGCCGCATCGAGCTCGGCGAACGCACCAATCACTCCCGGCATCAGTCGTACTCCCCGGGGGTGGCCGGCTCGAAGTCGAGATGGCGACCGGTCGAATCGATTCCATGATCGTGCCGTTTGCGCAGCTTGGGAGGAATGATCTCCTTGACCTCGGAGATTGCGATCACCGGCAGCTGCTTGATGAACAGCAGGAACCACATCGAGAACCAGCCGAAGCTGCCCGCAAGGATCGCGTAGTCCACCCACGTCGGAACGTAGGTCGTCCACTGCCACGGCTCGTACTCATGCGACAGCGACGGCACGACAATCACGAAACGCTCGAACCACATTCCGATGTTGATGAAGAACGACAGGATGAACAGCCACGTGGGATTCCTCCGCCAGCTCTGTTTGAACAGCGTCAGCGGGAGAAGCATGTTGCATGTGTAGAGAATTACCGACGACCACCACCATTGGCCCCAGATGCGGTTGGCGAAGAAGGTCTGCTCCACTTCGTTGCCGCTGTACCAGGCCACGAACCATTCGGTGGAATACGCGCAGCCCACAACCAGCGACGTGAACAGGCACAGCTTTGCCGCCGCATCGAGGTGGTTGATCGTCACGTAATGCTGAAGCTTGAACCATTTGCGAATGGGGATGATGATCGTGAAGACCATGCCGATGCCCGAGAAGATCGCGCCCGCGACGAAGTACGGCGGGAAGATCGTCGTATGCCATCCCGGCGTGAGCGCCATCGCAAAGTCGAACGACACCACCGAGTGCACGGACAACACGAGAGGAGTGGAGAACGCGGCAAGGAAGAGGTACGCGCGCGCGAAGTGTCTCCATTCCCGGTCGCTGTTTCTCCATCCGAGCGACAGCACGCTGAAGATCCGCTTGCGAATCGGATTCTTCTCGCGGTCGCGCAGCACAGCGATGTCCGGAATCAGTCCGATGTAGAGGAACGTCGACGACACCGTGAGGTAAGTGAGAATCGCGAACACGTCCCACACCAGCGGACTCTTGAACTGCGGCCAGATGTATCGCCAGTTGGGATACGGAATAAGCCAAAAGAACTTCCATGGCCGCCCGAGGTGCAGGATCGGGAAAAGCCCTGCCGTCATGACGGCGAACACCGTCATCGCTTCGGCGCAGCGATAGATCGTAGTTCGGAATCCGGCGCGGAACAGATAGAGAATCGCCGAGATTAGCGTTCCCGCGTGTCCGATTCCGACCCAGAAAACGAACGTGATGATGTAGACTCCCCACATCACCGGCGGGTTGTAGCCCGCCACTCCCACTCCCGCGTAGATCTGATACATCCAGGCAGCGATGCCGATCAGGAGAAACAGCACCGCCACACCGAGCCCGATGAACCAAGCGGCCGTCGGATGCAGCGTGGCGATGATCTCGCGGTCTACCTGCTCGTAGTCGCGAACGGCGGGCAGTTGAACATCCGCAGTGGCGATGTTGGGCCGCATCGGACCGTTCACTTCCCGCTCTTCGACTGGCTTCGCAAGAGTAGCCACTAGTGCCCCGTTCCCGGCCGTTCTGCGGTTCCTGCGCCGCGGCTACCGCTCGCTGCGCCCCCCGGTCCGGGGTGATTCACCTTCTTCAGATAGACGACCGCGGTGAACGTGTTGAGCTCCTCGAACACATGATATGCACGCGTGTCGTCGACGAGCTTTGCAACGGTCCATGTTTCATCGGCCGCGTCGCCGAAGGTAATCGCCCGGGATGGACATGCCTCGGCGCAAGCGGTAGTGAACTCGTCGCCGGCGAGACCCCGATGCTCCAGCGAAGCGCGATTCTCGGCGTCGCGAATGCGCTGAACGCAGAAAGTGCACTTCTCCATGACGCCCTTTCCTCGCACCGTCACATCCGGATTCAGCTGCCAGTTCAATGGCTCGGGAAACGCATACTGCGCGCGGTTCGGCTCGCCATAGCCGAACCAGTTGAAGTAGCGAACCTTGTATGGACAGTTGTTGGAGCAGTAGCGTGTACCGACGCAGCGGTTGTACACCTGTACGTTCAGCCCGTCGGGCGAATGATAGGTCGCATAAACGGGGCAGACCGGCTCGCATGGGGCATTGCCACAGTGCTGGCACAACATCGGTACGAAGCGCGTATCGAAATCGGCACCGCCGTCCTCTCCGCCCTCGAAGTAGCGCTCGAGACGTAGCCACGCCATTTCACGGCTGCGGGTGAGATTCGCTCCGAACCCGGTGCGATCCGGCAGGATCTTTGGGCCCTGCCAGTCTGCGCCTACAGTAGGGATGTTGTTTTCCGCGTAGCACGCGGTAACGCAAGCCGAACAGCCGGTGCATCGCGCAAGGTCGATGGTCATCGCCCAGCGATGCTTCGCCAGCCCACTCCAGTGCTTCGGATCGTACATCCCCTTCTGCGCGGA
>JALYOO010000230.1 GCA_030856845.1 Gemmatimonadota bacterium | reverse complement strand
GTGTTGGCCGCCGCACTGCCACCCTGAGATGCACTTACCACAGCGCCGCCGAACAGCACAGCTGCGCCGCCCCAGATCAGAGCCGCGGAACGTGTGTAGAGCCGTCGGAAAGGCCGGACTTCATCTGCTGCTGGGGGCACTCCCGAAAACATGGGTACCAGGTCCGGCGCTGTAAAAAGTCCCAGGCTGCCGATCGGTGTCCCCTCAACTCCTCGAACTATCCGCCAGCTGCCGAAATTCAATGTCAGCCGCAATGCGCAGCCATCATAGCTGCAGGGCTGGTCTATTCTTGTGTCGTCGCTGCTCACTCTATCCCCCGCTGGATTCTTCAAGGCTACTGAAGGTTGGGCTTGTAAGACAGAAGTCACGGCGATCAACATCCCGAATGCCACGATAGCGTTGTTCATTTTTGCTCCTGCGAGAGTCTCTGATTGTTTAACTGCCATAGTTCGTTCAATTCCTATGTGGAGACTATCGCCCGATGATCTGAGCCCTGCCGTTCACCCTGTTTCCCTTCAGCAGAGTGTAGTTCGCGTCACTGTAGTAGACGCCGTAGCTCGATTCCGTCACAAGCGCCCCCAGAAAGTCGTCGTCGCTCATCAACCAATCTGCGTTTTCAAACACGCTCGCGAGAAATGTCGCCGCAACCAGGGCCAGGCCGACGCCGCCGAATCCACCCATTTTCAGCGCAGCACCACCGACCGCCGCAGCCGTTTGTGCCAGCGCGTTGTACAGCGTGTTGTGGTCAAGCCTGATCACGCAGGGGGTGTCATCGTCTTCCCAGAACAAAACATTATGCCCGTCGCTGAATTGCGCATTGAACTGGTCGCCTTGCGCTTGCGACCAGATGAGTACGTTTCCGTTCCAGAACGCGAGATCCTGGTCAAAAGTCCTTTCGGGCAGGGCGTGCTCTCCGGAGCATGCTAGATTGGCGCCATATTGTGGGTTCAAAGTCGAAGCCGGACCGTGAACGTGAACTTCAATTTCCGGATCTCCCCTGGTCCAATCTTCCGATTTATCTACGATCCGCGAAAAAGTCATGTACAGGCCCGGCGTAAATGAGCCACTGCTTCCGCCACCTCCGCCGCCTTCGCATTCGTACTCACACTCCTCGATACTTCGTACGGGTATCCCGGCATTCCTCGACAAGCATTGCGCGGGAGTCATTTCGCACGAAACCATGGTTCCTATCGCACGTCCATCGAGATCGTTGACATTTTGCCATTTGGTGAGATCCAGAGGCATGTCAAAGCGGGTCTCCGCCGAGACAATCGAGATTGTTGGAATCGTCGGAGGAGTATCCCGCGACAGGAAGACTTCTTCGCCCTTCAGGTTGAATGCGACGATCGTGTCACCATCCTCTAACTGAGACGCGACGAGCAAGTCGGCTCCTCCGCTCCACCGTGCTCGATGAGCAGCGATGGGCATGTACATCTCGAGCGACCTCACTGTCTGCAGCGCGAGCATGAGGCGTTGTGGAGTAACGCCTCGCGCCCGTGGAATGCGCTCCACAAAATCGGCTGTAAGGTATTTGCGGAATTCGAGTTTATGCTCCGCAAAGGGAGCATTTCGCAGAGCTGTCTTCAAATCATTGCGCGTCGCTTCCTCGCCCAACGCTAACGCAAGCGCGTGCGTCAGATCGCGAAGAGCTTGTCGCTCTGAGCCGGCGGCGCTCTCGTCAGATACATTCGCGCTTCCATTCTGCTGATCGGTGAGTCGGCTTGGGTCGATGGAACAGCCACTCAAGAGCAAAATAGCTGCTGCGCAGAGTGGTCGGCCCAGCTTGATCGGTCTATCCATTGTGTGTTCCAGGTTGCGCTAGCGGGCAAGCCGTTAGCCGGTGGGTCGCGCGCACGCAACATGGAATGAGTGTGTCAGCGACCCGTCACCTTTGCGCGGGCCGTACTATCGTTCGAATTCGTGTTGACATTCCACCGAGGCTCCGGCTTAGAATTGCAGATGCAGTCATCTGCGGCCAGATAGCCCTTGGCGCCCGTGACTAGCAGTGCGCTAGCCTCATAACGCCTGGGCGCCCTTCGAGCTTCTACGCGAACATTTCCTTGGCCAGCCACCGATACAGGTGGCCACGTGCGCGGCCATTCTGGACGAATGTCGCGACGATGACCTCTTCTACCTCGAACATTTCGGCGAACAAACCGATGGCTGCCACGCACTGCTTCGGGCCGCCAACAATGTTGCTTTTTAAGCAGCCCTGGGCGACAAGGTCGGCGTCTACCTGTATTGCACGACTCTCCGTATCGGCGCAGACGACCGTGACGGCAATCGCCCCGCGGCTTCGCCGAGTGGGGGGGTCGGCACGAACTCTTTATGGTACGTCGCCATCAAGTCGGGACCCGTCGCCAGTCCGCCACCGAAGATAAGGCTGTGCCCGTAGCCGGTGCCGAGACACGCTGCCAGCTCCATGGTTGCAGGGCTGGCACCGAGGATCCACACCGGTCGAGGGGTCACACCGAGCGGCCGGGCGCATAACGCGTCGTCTCCATTCACCACGCCTCATAAACGGTGATGCCGCCTCCGTTATTGCCGACGGAGTGTCTTGCCAGCCTACCCTCCAAATGCACATACTCACCCCCTCTGAAGATCCACACACTTTCACGCGGCCCAATGTCCCACGCTGAACAGACGGTCACGCCGCCAGTCTCGCGCGCCCGGATGCAGACGCTCCCGCCCCGAGTCAGCCCGCTTTCGCGCCTTCACCACCGGCTTTCAAACGCGAACGTGCCCCCATTCGAGGTGCAACTTGAGGATGGTACCGTCGAGCGGCTCGTCGGCGGATCGTTCGCGGATGCCGACATGGCCGAGGCGCGCTTCCGAATCCGCGTCCGCAACTCCCGTGGGCTGCGCGCGCTCATCGCCCTCGATGAGCTCGCGCTCGGCGTCGCCTATCTCGAAGGCGACATCGATGTGGACGGTGACTTCATAAGTTGCCTCGATCTTCGGGCAATCTTCACCGACCGGCACCCGGTGCGATCGCTCATGCGATTCCTGGTGCCACTCTTAATCGGGCAGCGTCGAAGCGATTTGGCCTGGGTGCCCCACCATTACGATTTCGGCAACGATTTCTACTTTGCGTTTCTCGACAAGGAGTTCCGGCTTTATTCACAGGCGCTGTTCACGGCCGACGATGAATCCCTCGAGCAGGCGGTGACGAACAAGCTTCAGTATGTCGTCGACTCGTGCCGGCTGACAGGCGGCTCGCACGTTCTCGACGTCGGTGGTGGCTGGGGAGCGCTCGAGAAGTTCATCGGACCCAAAGGCGTCCATTCCACCATGCTCACGATTTCACATGAGCAATACAAGTTTCTTTCCGATTGGTGCGACAGCCACGAGATGCCGGCGCGACTGGACGTGGTCTGCGAGAGCATCTTCGCCTACAAGCCGTCGACCGAATATGACGCAATCGTTTTGTTGGGGGTGATGGAGCACCTTCCCGACTATCCACCGCTCTTCGAGCAATTCCGGCGGCTGCTGAAGCCGGGCGGCCGCGTATACATGGACTTCGCTGCGAACCGCAACAAGTTCAGCGTGAGCTCGTTCACCCACCAGTACGTGTTCCCGGGGAACCACACGCCGGTGTACCTGCCGGGCCTCACCGAAGCAGCGAACGCCACCGGCTTCGAGCCGATCGCGCTGCACAACGACCGGCACAGCTACTACCTGACTCTGCGCGCCTGGGCGCGAAATCTGGAAGCGGCCCGGGAGAGGCTCGTGCCGAGCGTCGGCGAAAAGGTTTTCCGTCTGTTCCAGCTGTACCTGTGGGGATGCGCGCACCAGCTCGGGCGCAACGGTGCGCTGGAGAGTTACCGGGTTGTTTTCCAGCGCGCCTCCGGCAGGCCGTCCTCAGAGATCGGCTGCTATCGGCCTATCTAGCGGATGTAGGATCACGCGCGCTTCGTCGAGCTCGGGCGTCCGCACGTCTACGGGGAAGCGATCGACTGCCGAGGCGAGAATTGCCTTGGCTTCGGGATTGTCGTCTCCCGCGGCAGCGAGCCGTGCCAGACTGAGCGCTGCCCGCACCTCTAGCGAGCGACTGTTTTGACGGATGGCGACAGCGACGGCTTCCCGGAACGCGGATTCGCCGGCTTCGCGCCCCGCGGCGGCGCCAATCGATGTCGATTCGCCGAGCCGCACAACCAGTTCCCCTTTCAGGCGGTGCAGCTCCGGCTCCCAGCATCGATCGTCATTCTTCGTCGCCACCGCAATCGCCTCTTCGATGACACCGAGGCCTGCGTGCGGATCGCCGGCCCTCAGGTGCGCGTCCGCCAATAGCGACAGGAAGTGAGGAAGGTTCAGCTCCGACCCGGTGCGACGAAAAGCCGCGATACCGCGATCTAGTTGCGCGCGACCCTCGTCCGCGTTTTCGAGAACGGCAACCGACCATGCGCGGAAGATCGCACCAAGTCCGCGCCATTGCGCGAAATCGTGCACACGCGAAATCTCTATGGCAGCATCCGCATGCTGCTTTACCATCGCCGCATCGCCACGGTATTGATGCAGCCAGGCGGTCAGACTCTCTCCGTAGGCCTCCGCAAATGGATTATGCTGCTGGGAGGCGAACTCGCGCGCAATCCGGTTCGTCTCCAGCGCGTCGTCTGGTCGCCCCAGTAGCCACTGTGCAACCGCAAGCCACGCTCCCGGCATGAATGCGCCGTACGCCAGCCGATCCCCCACCTGCGTCGTCGGATCATAGGCGGCCATTCCCGTCTCGAGGTGCGCTACCGCACCCTCGAACTCGCCGAGGTGAATGAGTGTCGGCCCCATCGCCGCGCGCGCGATGAATAATTGCTTCGGATTGCCGGTGCCCTCGGCGACAGTGATGAGTTGCTGAACCACATCGCGGGCAGTATGGAGTTGGCCGCGAACGATGTAGAACCGATATAGACCGTGCAACACCGGAATCAGTGTCGGAGTGTCACTTACCCGCGAGCAGATATCGCGCGCCCGCGAATATGCCTGTTCCACTTCGGCCGATGCGTATCCCGCGCGATCGGTCAGCGGCACACCGAGAGCGACCTGTAGTTGCAGCTCGAGACGCGCCCGGTCGATGTTGTCCGGCAAGCCCTCGAGCGCATTGAGGCCGCGGCGCGCAAGCATCACCGCTTCGTTGCTTGCAAACACCTTGGTCGCGGCGCGAGCCCCCGCGAGAAAATACGTCGCCGCCTGCTCGAACTGGCGCGCCGCGCCGTGCAGGACTGCGAGCTCCGAGGCGTAACCCGGATCGCCGCCGTAGTACTGCTCCATGACCGACGCGACGCTGGCGCTCAGCGTCATCAGGCGAGTGGCACGCAGCGTCCCATGCAGCGTGTTCTGGTAGAGAATGTGCGCGAAACGGTATCGCAGCGATGGAGCGCGACGAGCAAGAACCCGTTCGTCCACCAGTCGCACGATCGCATAGACACGCTCGAGCCTCTCGAGTCGTTCCTCAACCTCCCCACTGTCCATCTCGATCGCGCCGGCAATCACGGCGGAGTCGAACTCTGTGCCCTGGACGCTGGCCGCGACCAGGAGGCGGCGATCGGCCTTGTCGAGCCGGTCGATCGTTCGCTGGATCACGCTCCGAATGGATTGCGGAAGCTCGGATTCAAAGCTCTCGACCGGCTGCTCGAGTCTCCATACGTCATCGCGAATCGCGACGACGCCTCGATGGACCAGTTGCCGCATGAGGTCCACAACGAACAGCGGCGTTCCCTCAGTCCGCGCGTGCACCAGGTCGACGAACTCGATCGGGAATTCGTGGTTCGGGTAAGCGCTGGCCAGATATGCCCCGAGCCCCTTGCGATCGAATGTCAAAAGATGCGTTTCGCGGATCGCGCCGCGGCCTTCGAGATTCAGCTTCGCTTCGATGAACGGGTGCTGAGCGAGCAGAAGATCCGACTGCCGATACGTGACGAGAATCAGCATTTTCAAACTGTCGAAACGGTCGCCGAGATAGGCGATCAAGTCGATCGTCGATGCATCAGCCCAGTGTATGTCTTCCAGAACGAGGACGAGCGGACCGGTGCGCGCCAGCTCCAGGAACAGGGCGCTGAGCTGTCGCTTCATCTGCTCCGACGAACCGACGCGCGTGTCCCTCGTGCCTGTGGGGTCGGAGGGCGAAGAGGGATTCACCTGCACGAACCAGGCAGGCGCAAGCTGTCGCATCTCGCGCGCAACAGCGGCGCCGTCACGTCCGGCGAGCAGGCTCTGAAGCGCTTCCAGAATCGGCAGGTACGCCTCGGCCCCGGCCAATCGCTCCGAGCAGCGGCCAGTCCCCACGCGGCACCGGGGCGCCAGGCCGATGACACCACGAAGGAAACTCTCGACGAGAGCGGTCTTGCCCAGTCCGGCCTCGCCGACCACAGCGTGCAGAAGTCCTCGCTCGGTCGTCGAGCTGTCGAAGCTGGCGATGAGCTGCGCCGCTTCGTTCTCGCGAGCGACGACGACGCGGTATGGCGCAATATCCGGCGACGGAGTTGCGCCACTTCGCGAGGCTACGGCGTCTCTCAACCCGCCAGTCGCCAGCGAGTCGTGCGTATCACCGCTCGGCAAGCTGTCGAGCGCGTTCACGAGCTCGTCGGCCGACCGCGGGCGATCTGCCGGATCCTTGTGCAGACATCGTGTGACTAGAGCAACCAGCTCCGACGGCAGGCCGCCGCGAATCTCATCCAGGGGTTGCGGGATCTGCATGCAATGCGCGACCAGCAGCAACTGATACGAGCGTTCGAGGAAGGGCCGGCGGCCGGCGAGCATTTCGTAGGCGAGCACGCCAAAGCTGTAGATGTCGGCGCGATGGTCTATGTTCGGATCCGCGCTGATTTGCTCGGGGGACATGTAGGCCGGCGTTCCAACTGTGACCCCGACCGCCGTCAATGGATCGCTCTGCGCACCGTGTGCGTCGCGCCGGGAGGCGTTGTGATCGCCTTGCTGGTCGCCGCTGGACTCCCTCGCAGTGACGATCGCCTTGGCAATTCCGAAGTCGGTGACCATCGCCGTTCCCTCGACGATCATCACGTTCCCCGGCTTGATATCGCGGTGGACTACTCCGCTGCGGTGTGCATACGCGAGCGCGCGCGCTACTCCGGTGAGGATGCGAGTGGTTTCCCGAACAGGGAGTATCCCCCCGCGCTTCAGCCTCTCAGCGAGGGACTCACCCTCCAGAAACGGCATGGTGTAGAACGGCAGGCCGCCTGCATCTCCGGCCGTGAGCACAGGCACTATGTGCGGATGCTGGAGCCGCGCCGCCATGAGGATTTCGCGCTTGAACCGCTCGGTCGACATGTCGGCGGCCAGGTCAGGCCGGAGGACCTTCACGGCTACTCTACGGCCGAGGGCTGCTTCTTCGGCCAGAAAGACGTACGACATCCCGCCACCACCGACCTCGCGCTCGATCCTGTACGAGTCGCCGAGGCTGGATTGCAGGCGTCTCGTCAGCTCGTCATTCATCGCGGACTGTGGTCACCACGGCGCAAAGTAGTGCATGGTAGCAGCAGAAATCCAGCGCGGCATCGGATGCCCGGGCCCTCAATTACGGATTGCCAGTGTTGCAGCCGTGTGAAGATTGCGGGAGTTAATTGACGAAAGGTCGCACGACTATATGTTCCCTGCTCCGACTTTCCGACCTTCGCCAACTGCCCGCCTGGCCGAGGATCCGTCACCGAGGTATCAATGCGTCCCAGCTCAGCTGTTTTCGCCGCCCTGCTTCTTGGCACTACGCTCCCGAGTTCCGCGGAAGCGCAGCTCCGCCAGGCGGGCGACCGGGATCCAAGCGGGAGGATTCTCGCGAAAATCATCGTGACGATGACGAAGCCGGGCGAGTTCGGGCGTCCCGTGGCGGGGCTCAGGTTCCTCGTGGTCGCTGAGAACGGTGATCGCACCGCGACCGGTACCGACGATGCGGGAGTGGCGAACGTCTGGCTCAACGCCGGCACCTACCGGTTCGTCACCCCCGACCCGGTGGTGTTCGAAGGAAAGGCCTACACCTGGGACACCGTGGTGCCAATAAGGGCCGGGGGGCCCGCGATCCGGCTGTCCGACCGCAACGCCGTGAACGTCGTCCGCCTTCCTCCGCCGCCGGCTCCAACGAACGCGACGCGGCTTCCCAATCCCGACGAGCGGCAGGGACTCTGGTTCAACGCCGGTCTGGGTTACGGGAGCATGGGTTGCAAGGATTGCGACGGGCGCATCAACGGTCTGAGCGGTGGGCTGGCCCTGGGCGGAACGGTCAGCCCCTCATTTCTTGCCGGTGTGGGGGCAACCGTATGGACAAAGTCCAAGAATTCCCAGACTCTGACGGTTGCCACCTATGACGCGCGCGTTCGCTACTATCCTGCCGCGCTGGGGGGATTCTTCATCAACGGCGGTATCGGGTTCGGCAGCATCAGCTCGGATCTGATTTTCGGAGTCGGCGACGAAAGCGGCCTTGGTCTGGTGCTCGGCGTTGGAATGGATTTTCGACTGAGCAACGCCGTGAGCCTGACGCCGTTCCTGAATGGAGTGTCGGTGCAGACGGACAACTCGAACGCCACCGTTGGCCAGATCGGAGTAGGCCTCACATTCCAGCGAAACAGAAGGTCGGGTCTGCTCGATTTCTAGTGCGCGCAGGTAGTGGCGTACAGAAATGAAAAGGCCACCGAATCGGTGGCCTTTTCATTCACGGAATATTCGTTCGCTTACTGCACTACAGAACGGTAAGCGTTAACCCAGCCCTGCCCGTAGAATTCATCGTTGACTACAGCCGGCTCTTGAGGATCTCTGGCGTCAAGCCTTGAAGGTATGACGCCAGTCGCTCAAATTCGCTCGTGACCATCAGTACGCCGACCACGATAAGCAAAACTCCGCTCGCTTTCGTTACCCAGCCTATGTGCTTTCGAAACAGGGCGAAGAACGAGATGAACCGATTGACGGCGACCGCGGCGAGAAAGAATGGCAGGGCAAGTCCCAGCGAATAGAAAAGCAGCAGCGCCAGGCCACGATTAAGATCCGCCGAACTCGACGTGTAAATCAGCACGGCACCGAGTATCGGCCCGATGCAGGGCGTCCATCCGGCGCCGAAGGCAATCCCCACCAGTACAGTCCCGGCGTATCCGGCCGGCTTCGTCGCGAGATAAACACGCTTGTCACGGCCCAGGAAATTGAGCGTGAACGCGCCCATCAGGTAGAGACCGAACAGAATGATGAGCACGCCGCCAACCCGGCTGATCCAGCCACGATAGGCCAGCGTCATCTGTCCGAGCACAGTGGCGGTTGCGCCTAGGGCCAGGAAAATCGCGGTGAAGCCGAGGATGAACAGTGAAGCGTGGATGAGCGTGTTGCGGCGGCCTTGTTCGACATCCTCGACTGTCATGCCGGTGAGAAACGTGATGTAGCTCGGTATCAGCGGCAGGACGCAAGGTGAGAGGAAGCTGAGCACTCCCGCAGTGAACGCGACCCCGAATCCAGGGTGCGGCGTCACTGCAACAATGCCTTGTCGATGGCGGCCCGGATGTTTGAGGCGCCCTCGGGGAATGCTCCCGGATGTCGCATCAACAACCGTCCATCTGTGGAAATAAGATAGCTCTCCGGAATGCCCAGGGATTGGTAGAGATCGCGAATGCCTCCCTCCGAATCGTGCGCGATCGGGAACGTGGCGGAGTATGTTTTCGCGAACTCCCGGATTCGTTCGACGTCCCCTTCGGAGTCGACGCTTACCGCAAGCACGCGAAGGCCGCGTGCGCTGTAATCGCGGTGAATCTTCTGGAGGTCAGGGAACTCCTTCTGGCAGGGAACGCACCACGTAGCCCAGACATTGAGCAATGTAAGCGGCTGCGGGGCTCCGGGTCCTACGCGAGCGGAATCACCATCGACTAGCAGCGCGGCATAGGCAGGCACGGGATCCCCAACCGCCAGCGGCTTGAATCGTTCCTGCATTCGGCTGCATGCTGCGGCCGCCACGGCCAGGGCGAGAAAGGCCGTGGCGGTTTTTCCCTGATTCATTCAATACCCAGATCTCCACCCGGGGAGACCAAGTCAGCGTGGCAGCTCACCACGTACGGTGCTACTGGCGGAATGATCCCGGCGTGAGGTTAGCATGCGCACCCCCGGAGGCAGCCGAGGGTACATCGTGCACCGGGCATCGATGCACTCCGGCCGCTTCGCCCGTGACGGCGAAGGCTGACGCAACCGCCATTACGACGGAGACGAGCCGGTACTCCAGGAGGAGCGCACGTCGACAATCTAAGGTCAGTACCGGGAGGCGCCAGAGAAGTCTTCGTAACAAACAGAGGCGCAGAGGGATCAGTCCCACGCTGACTCTGCAGATACAGGGCTGGTACAGAAAGGAGTCGAGGGCGATCGGAAAACAGATGCTTAAAGTCCCGATACCAGCTCAGCCACGCGTTGGCGCCAAGACTTCGCTTTACCCTGACGGCCGCGCAGGGTTCTGGGACTTGGAGCATCGATTGGGAGGACCCAGCGCAACGGGCGACCGAGGAACGAGGAGCCGCGACGCGACTCCGCTTTCCTCTCTCAATTTGGGTTTATTGTGCCTCTGTGTCTCTGCGGCATCTGCGTGGGCCGCAGGCCCCTCTGTATCTCTGTCTTCAAACGGCGTCCGAAAGACTGGTGAAATTGAAATCCTTCACCTTGATCGGCGGCACAATCACCGCTCCGCCAGCCTCCGTACCCGCAAGCCGCACCGGCCTTCCCATCGCCTCGAGATTGTTCAACATGAACAGCGGCGAATCGTTGAACCGGAAATTCTTCACCGCGCGGCTGATCTTGCCGTTCTCGATGAGGAATGTGCCATCACGCGTGAGGCCGGTGTACAGGATCGTGCGCGGATCCACCTCTCGCAGATACCAGAGCCGCGTGACGAGGATGCCGCGCGGTGTCGACCTTATCATGTCTTCCACAGAAGCTGTGCCGCCCGACATGATGAACGATGTTGGCGCGCCGGTCGGCTGTTTGCCCTGTTTCTTTGCCCAGAAACGAGAGTAGTACAGCTCCTTCAGAACTCCCTTCTCGATGAACGTCTGCTTTCCGAGTGGCAGGCCGTCAAAATCCCACGGCTGCGCTAGCACCATCGGATCGAATGGATCCGCGGTGATCGTTATGCGCGGATCGATGATCTTTTCTCCCAGCTTGTTGCCACCGCCCTGTTTCGTGAAGGGGCTGCGGCCTTCATCCGATGAGCGGGCGTCGCCGTAGAAACCGATCAGCTGCACGAGATCGCCCACCGCCTGGGGCTCGAGGATCACGGTGTACTTGCCGGGCTCGATCGCCACGGGATTGCGTGACAGTCTCGCTTTCTCGATCGCCCTCGCGCTCACTCCCGCAACGTCGAGCTTCGTCCAGTCGGGATGCTCGGCGCCCGCCCACCCCGATCCGGTTCCATCCGTCGTACGAACCGTGACTGTGTAGTTGACGTTCGAGTTGCTGTGATATGCGAACAGTCCTTTGCTGTTGCCGAGCGCATTCGACGCGCGCTGGGCGACGAGGTAGCCGGCGGCCACCAGATCACCGGCCTTGCGGGCAGGCTCGAGGGCGGTGAGACCAGCGCGAACGAGCTGATCGGCAGAAAGCCCGGCCGTGCTCGCAAACTCCGCGGTTACCGTCCTGATGTTCTGCGGCCCGAGGTCGGGCATCGCTTCGGGATCGTCAGGCGCGAGCTTCGCCAGAGTCTCCGACTGCTTCACTGTCGCCCGAAGCGCTTCGTCGGTGAGGTTGTTCGTGACTACCGTCGCACGCTTCGGCCCGAACGCGCTCGTCACTGCGACGTTGGCGTCGGATACGCTGCCCGCCGTGGAAACCTGGTTGGCGGCGAAGCGAAGATTGTTTGTCTCGTTGCTGCTGACGTTAACGGAAATGGATTCCGCCGCCGACATCTTGACGACGCGCTGGATCATCGCCTGCGAGTCCGCGCGGGAGATGATGCCCCCTTCGGCGGACACGATCGGTATCAGTCTCCTGGGGGCGCTCATGCCTTCCTTCCGGTGTTGATGACGTTGATGTTGCGGAAGCGCGCGGGCGGCGAGCCGTGGCTCACTGCATTGATCTGCGACGGCTGGCCCTTGCCGTCGAAGAAGCTTCCGCCGATCTCATAGCTCCTACGGCCGCCGATCATGTCCATCGCGTTCCAGAAATCCGGCGTGCGCATCTGATAGGCGACGTCCTTCAGCATGCCGACGATCTTGCCGCCCTTGATCTCATGGAAAACCTGGCCGCCGAAC
>JALYOO010000222.1 GCA_030856845.1 Gemmatimonadota bacterium | reverse complement strand
GTTCCATCGCCATTGATAGCCAGCTCCGTGTTGCGCCAATCGCGTCCGCCGAGTGTGGCGCGCATTCGCACGACCGGCTCGTTCCATCCATTGATGTCGAGTGCCGCGCCGGTTCTCAGGTCGAGATGGAGCGTGCCGCCGCTCGCGACCGCCACCTGTCCATCGAGTGTCGAGTCGGCCGTGACCGCTAATTTTTCGAGCCCGCTTTCGTTGACAGTAGATGTGACGTCACCCGTCGCAGTGGATCGCCGCTTGATTGCCGGGGCGACGCCGCCGTCGAATTGGCCGGTCACGATTATCGCCGCGGCAGGAATCGCGGGAGCCGAGACGGCCGTCGATACCGGAACGAACGCGGCAATCGGCACGAGCATCGCTACCGCCGTCACGGCAGCAGCGATTCGTCTGCGCCAAGTGATTGTCGCGTGACTTCGCGATTCGTTGAGCACGGCGAGAAGCCGGCCTTCCAGTTGAGACGGGCGAGCCATCGCCACAGAGACGAATCCCTGCATCCCCAGATCTCGTGCGGACCTCGCCACCTCCAGCAGGTGCGACGCGTATTCGGTTCGAGGAGTTCCCAATGCCAGCACACGATCGTCGCACGCCCGCTCCTGTTCCTTTTTCATCTGTCGTGCCGCCATCCATATGAGGGGGTGAAACCAGTAAACCGCGCACGCAACGCCGGCGACGAGACAGACGGTGGCATCGCCGCTGGCGACGTGAGCCATTTCATGTCGCACGACCACGGTGCGATGCTCAGCGGGCCACGAGAGAGATTCTTCAGGCAGAAGGATGACCGGCGATCGGGATCCCGACATGAGAGGGCTGCTCACCTCCGCACTCGCCAACACGGAGACGCCGGATCCCGCACCCGTGATAGCACCTTCACGTACGCGCAGCGATCTCCACTCGGGAGTGTCGAGCGAGGTCGCGCGTCGCGCGATCCGCGCCAGAGTGATCCGCCCGGCGATCATCCGACCGAGCACGAAGACGACACCGCTAAGCCACAGAATGGCGATTAGAGGCGCCGGCGAAACCGGTACGACGTCCAGAACCTGCCGCGCCACATTCGATGGACTTGGGTTCGCCACCGCGCGAGATGCAGCCGTCACCGGATCGAGCGGCCAGGTGTCCCCCGTTGTCGCCGCTGAGCCTTCGGCAGATGTCGACGCGTTGCCTGTCGCCGTGGTGGCCGCTGAGCCTGAGCCAGCGTTGCCTTCGGTTGCAGCTGAGGAAGACATCGATGGCAGAACGGCGACTCTCCACGCCGGCGTGGCGATCATTCCGAGGGGAAGAGCGAGCGCCGCGGCGAGCGTCAGTGCCCACACTGCGTGCCGCACAGATGCGGCGGCATTGCGAAATGCAAATGCGATTACTGCGCCGATGCACAGCACGACAGTCGCCTTGACCAGCAGCATGACGACGAAAGGAATGTCCGGTCCGAAGGAAGATGCGGCTCCGATTGCGTCCATCATTTCTGAGCTCCGCGTTGACGCGCGTGATCGATCGCTGCCTGAAGACGATCAAAGTCCTGGTCGGTGAGTCTCGCCTCATACATCCCGAGCATGGCCGTCACGGCGGCGCTGGCGGAGTTGTCGAAGAAGGTGCGGACGACATGCTTCATGGCGCTCTTGCTGACCCGCGCTGGATCCGCCGTTGGCCGGTACACGTAGCGGGGCCCGTCGTACTCGTGGCGGAGATGCCCTTTCTCCTCCAGCAACCGCAACATCCCCCTGACTGCCGAGTTGCTCGGCTTGTCAGGCAGGTCCTGAAGCACTTCCGCCGCCGTCGCCTGTCCCCGGCGATATACGATGTCCATGATCTGCCGCTCGCGCGGTCCGAGTTTTTCGAGTGGTCCGTTCTGATTCATGGATCCTCCGTGGCCACACTATGTCAATACATTGACACCCTGTCAATGGGCTAACAGAACGCTTACAGTCGCCTCGCCGAGCTCGGGAGTTCAGATCGCGACCTTGACGCCTGATTCGAAGACTCCAGCTTTCGAGTGTGACTTTACCGCGGCTCGTTCTACATCTCGCGATCGGGATTAGCAGCAGCTGCCTGCAGCCGATCGGACAAGCCGCCGATGTCCGGCGCCGACCGCAGCGCAAAGACAAGTCTACAACTCCACCAGCTATTTCCTGTATCGCGGCGAGCCGATGGGATACGAGTACGAGCTACTCAGACAGTTCGCGAGTGACATCGGTGTGACGCTGAAAGTGGTCGTGGTGCAGGACAGTGACAGCCTTGTAACGCTGCTCAACAGCGGCCGCGGAGACAGCGCTGCCGCGCGCCGTATCCCGCTGCCCACGGACAGCGGCAGGATGAAGTTCACTCGCGCGCTCTACCGCTCCGAGCCTGTGCTGGTGCAGCAGAAATTGCCGGTGTCAAAGGCGATTGCGAAGCTTCCCGATTCAGTGGATACGATCCTCAAGGCGGGGCCGGCCGAGCGAGGGCCGGCGGTACTGTCAGCGCGTGTGCGTTTGATCTCGACCCTCGCCGTGGAATGACGTGGCGTACTGGCTGCCTCAGAAGTCGAAGCGGGAAGTTTATACCGATCCCGTGGTGAAATACGGCTTCTCTCGGGGGATCGACCCGGTGACGTACGTGACGGTGATCGTGATCGGTTCGATCACTACCGGCAGTACGTCATCAAGGACGCGCCCGCGCCGAAGACAGATACCGCGAACGCGGAGCGGTGACGCGCCTGCGCGTCCTGTGGTGACACTCCGTTGATTCAGCAGGCGCTTCTTGCGCTGACGCTGCTGCAGGATTCCTCCTCCGTATATGGAGGCAGGGACCGGAAGATCAACGTCGACCCGCCGAGGGTCGACAGTGCCGCGGTGCGCATCGACGGCCGGCTCGACGAACCCGTCTGGAGAAGCGCGGCGAGATTGACGGCTTTCTCGCAGTACCAGCCGGTAGACGGTCGCCCGGCGGAAGATCCAACCGAGGTACTCGTGTGGTATTCCACCACCGCGATTCACTTCGGCGTGCGTGCCCGCGAGATACACGGCGATGTCGTTCGCGCCACCCGCGCCAACCGCGACAACATCGCCAGCGAAGACCACATACAGTTTCTCCTCGACACCAACAACGATCGGAGAATTGCCTATCTCTTCGGAGTCAACCCGCTCGGCGTTCAGCAGGATGGAACGCGTGCGGCGATTTTCGGCGGAGGTGCAGGAGGAGGGTCGGCGACCGGTGGAGGATTCAGGGTTTTCAACGTTCTGGAGGGGAACGTCGATCTGAATCCGGATTACGTGTTCGAATCGAGCGGGCACCTCGTCGATGGCGGGTACGAGCTGGAAGTGCGTATTCCATTCAAGAGTCTTCGCTATCAGGGATCGTCAACCCAGACGTGGGGATTGCACGTTCTGCGGAGAATTCAGCATTCCGGATACCAGGACACGTGGGCGCCGGCAGTGAGGGCGAACGCGAACTTTCTCGCGCAATCAGGGACGCTCGAAGGTTTGCGTGACATGCGGCAGGGACTCGTTCTGGAGGCATCGCCAACGGTGACCGCGCGAGTTGATGGACTGCGGGCAACGTCCGGCGGGCGAGACTACGAGCGCGGAAGTGAGGTCGGCGGTGACGTGAGATGGGGAGTTCGTCAGAACCTGACGCTGAACGGAACGGTCAATCCGGACTTCTCGCAGGTCGAAGCGGACATCGGACAGGTGCTGCTGAACGAGCGCTTCGCTCTGTTCTATCCGGAAAAGCGTCCGTTTTTCCTCGACGGCCTCGAGCTGTTCGATTCTCCGAACCAGCTGATCTACACGCGTCGAATCGTGGAGCCCCGTGGTGGAGTGAAGCTCGCCGGCCAGCTGGCGGGAGCGAATGTCGCGACGATGATCGTCGCCGATGACGAGCGCTACTCCGCCGATGGGACGCACACTCCGCTGTTCGGTGTCGCGAGGCTGCGAAAGGGATTGACGCCATCGTCGACGCTGGGTGGCGTGCTCACTGCGCGTGAGGATGGCAACGGCTATTCGCGGCTGGCCGGCGCCGACCTTCGACTCTATCACTCACGGCTCTACTTCGTGGAAGTGCAGGCCGCGCAGTCGTGGACGGATAGCGACGGAAACGCGAGAAACGGATCGCTCATTCAGGCGGACTGGGATCGTACCGGCAGAGCGTGGGGATTTCACTATGCGGCGCGCGCAATTCAGCCCGACTTCAACGCCGCCGCGGGGTTTGTGAACAGAACTGGTATCGTCGAAGCGCGAGTGTTCAATCGAATCAGCTTTTACGGCGCGAAGGACGCGCTGGTACAGACGTGGGGTGGATTTGTAGGCGTCAACCGTCTCTGGGACAACCGCGATTCGCGACGACGGTTGATTGAAACGAGCGAGTCGGTCACTCCAAGCGCGACATTGCGCGGCGGCTGGCAAGTGGGTGGGGGCGCGGCGAGAAACTTGTTTGCGTTCGACCCTCTTCAGTATGAAGGCGTCGCGGTGCAAAGAATGGCCGCAGGAGTTACCGACACGGCTGCCTTCCTCGTTCCTGTGCCAGAGCGCGACCAGTGGACATGGTCGCTTCGCGCGACAACTCCGACGCACCGGTTCTACAGTGCCGGAGCGAGCTTCGCGTGGGGGGAAGTCCCGATCTTTCGTGAAGCCCGCGCGGGGAGGAGCTCGCGTCTGGATGCGGCCCTGGACCTGAGGCCGACTGCGCAGCTGCGCGGATCATTTCAGGTGAGTCGGTTGGCACTGGATCGCGCCTCTGACGGCACGCGATTCTCCACTGAGACAATTCCGCGGATGAAGATCGAGTATCAGCTCACCAATGCATTGTTTCTCCGGCTGGTGAGTCAGTACGCTGCAAGGTCGCGCGCGCCGCTCGAGGATCGCTTCGGCAATTCGCTTCTCGTCGCAGGCTTGCTCGACGAGGGAAGTACCGTGAACGAGATGTCAGTCGACTGGCTGATCAGCTATCGCCCGGTTCCCGGAACGCTTCTCTACCTCGGGTATGGATCGACACTCGAAGAGCCTGAGGAGTTCCGGTTCAGCGAGCTCCGGCGAACTCGCGACGGATTGTTCGCGAAGGCCAGCTACCTATTCCGGTTCTGAGCAACTCCATTGCGCTAGAAGCTCGCGCGTAGACTGGCCGTGATCGCTCTGCCGGGAAGGATGGTGATGTTGTCCGGCTCCCCGCTCTGCTCGTTCAGAAGATTCTCGGCGCCGACAAAAAATGTGAGGCCGCGCCCCAGGTTGTATCCGAAGTTTCCGCCGATACGCGTCGTGCCCTCGTAGTTAAGCCAGTAGTCACGAAGACTTTCGCCCACAAAGTTGCGCGTCGGCCGCGTTTGATCCCCGAACGCTGACGCAAGTGCGACCCGGTCGTAGTTGATCCAGTCCGATGCTCGCGACACGCTCCAGGCGGTGAACCACCTCCGGCCAGTCCACGAGGCGCTGGCGCCCAAGGTCCGGTAAGGAACCTCGAGCATCCGATCGCCAACTCTCAGATCGCCGGTGTAACCCCCGGCGAGCCGCTGCACTCTGCTGCTGACGAGAGTGGCCGTCGCCGCCAGCGAGAGCGAGCGAACACTCAATGACCCCTGGATCTCAACGCCCCGGTTGGAGATCTCGCCGACGTTCTGAAGCTCATACGCAACACGCTCCCGCCTTCCTGGACCGGAGGGAACTGCAAGGGCAACGCTCACCGGTTGAATCAAACCAGACGCCAGCTGGTCGAATCCGGTTACATGCAGCGCCACCGACGTACCGACAAATACATCCACTCCCGCTTCGACACCCGATTGCTCTTCCGGTGAAAGGGCCGCGCTCAATGTCGACTGGGTGAGGCCCATCAGCGTACCCGCACGAATGGTTGTTTGCGACGGACGGATTCCTTTTCCGTACGCCGTTCGCAGCTTCAGTGTCGTCGCGCGCGGCAGGGACGTTACCCAGGCGGCGCCGAGCATGGGCAGCGTCGCGAGGTTGCCAATGCCCGTGAGCTCGCTGTTGCGCTCGAGTCTCAACCCGCCGTTGACGAAAAACGCGTCATCAATCGCGGCGCTTGCCTGCGCGATTACACCTCCGTTGCTGCGCGTGCTCTCCACCGGACGAGGACGGCCGTCAGGCTCCTGCGACCGATACTGGGCGAACGGCGTATCGCCTACTGTTTCCTCGTGAACTAGTGAATGCTCGGCAGCCAGCGTGACGGTTCCCATTGCGCGGCCGCTTCCGCCAACCTGCGCGACCGAGCTCACGCGAAGAGTTGAGCGAAGCGCGCTTCCGCGAGCCGCCTGCAAGGCAGAGTCGGTCGCTGTCGGAAACGGACCGTCGAGCAGTGCCGAGCTTCGCAGCGTGTAACCATCGAGTCCGGCAACTACCGCATAGGTCCACCGATCACCCGGCCGGTAAGTCGCGTTACCTCCGATGGTGTATTGTCGTACCGTCTGGCGATCGTTCGAATCACGAGGCGAAGACATAAGTGAGTCGGGCGGAGGACGAAATGCTTTCCGTTCGACGGATGCTTGCCTGCGCAAGATCGAGGGAGCGGGTGTCGTCAATCCGTCGAGCAG
>JALYOO010000215.1 GCA_030856845.1 Gemmatimonadota bacterium | reverse complement strand
TGCTGCCAGACGACGAACATCGTGCTCCCCGGGCGCCACTCCCAGCGAAGAACGACATGCGCAAATACGTAGCGCGTCCGGAACGTTTCCGCTCGGCCCCCGGAGATCGCCGTGACGTATTGACGCGACTGCTCACTCCTCTCGTAGCTCGGGTCGAGACTCACGTCCCATTGATCGCCGGGACGGTAGGAAAAGTTCAAGTCGATTCCGCGGCTCCACCCTCCACCCTCGTCACTCGAGCCGTCGAGCTCGATATGCCACCCGTTTCGCACCAGAACGGCTCTCCAGCCTGATCTCACCCTCGTGGCCGCGAAGGGTTCCCATCAGCGGGCCACCGCGAGTCAGCGCATCCGATGTGGCTCTTGTTCCATAGCACGCATCGCCTTCCACGCGCAGGAAATTCGCCAGCGTCGCGTTCCAGAACGAATACAACCCGGTGTAGTTGCTGACGCCCTCGAAATTCCAGCCGGACTCGGTGGCTGCACCGATCGAGTAGGAACGGTACCATGTCCGCGGTGCGTCTCGCGCCAGCGGACCTGCGCCGAAGCTCGCCGGTTGTCAACATTACCATATGCTCCAAAATCGTTCGGCTCGACGCCTGGTGACTCCTGCGAGTAGTCCATGTCCCACAGCCAGTGCTTACCCGACAGCTTGCTGTGATTGACTCCGAAGATCGTGCCGTCGAGCGAGCGTCGCGATGGATCCACGCGCACGTGCGACGCGTCGGGCCGCTGCCAGTATCGACGCGATGTGAGTTGCTGGCGAAGTAACGCGAGCGAATCGCCGCTGATGTGCGTTGCTCCGACGTAACCGCTGGCGTCGTACATGCCCCCCGCCCACCGCAGGCGGCTCTCAATCACAGCGGAGTGGGCCGCTCGCGCCAGCAAATCCCCCAGCGGAGTGCCTGAGTCGACATCGCGCTGCACCATCGTCACCGTGCCGCCGACTATGAAGCTGGTCTTTCCGAATTCCTGCTGGACACTCGCACGGCGTAAGCAGTGCGCGGTGAGACAACCGACTCGCCAATGCGGACGACTCGGGATCGTAAGTCGAGACTACCTCCTTTCCAGTCACTGCAGTCAGAGCTGCGATCGACAGTCCGGACCGCATACGTCCTGTCAGCTTGGCTGCGCCGAGTATAGCGGTATTGTCGATGCGCTCGGCGTACTCGGTGCCGCTGCTGCCGGGAGGACTCGCGCCTATCCTTCTGCTGTAGTAAAAGCCTCTGCCGCCGAACAGGTCGGCCCCTTCCAGTAAGAACGGTCGCCGCTCATCAAAGAACGTCTCGTATGCAGAGAGGTTGACCTCGGCCGGGTCGGCCTCGACCTGCCCGAAATCGGGATTGATGGTGATGTCGAGTGTGAGATTGGGGCCGATCAGAAATGCCGCGCCGAGGGGGATCATTACGACTCCGGCAATGACGAGAAAACCACCGTATGTGCGGACGAGCGCGGGAAACATTCTTCCAGGTGGAGTCTCGAAGGAAAGGCCAAATCCAGATGCGGCAAGATTGCGTCGCAGTCCCCAGCCGATCCGCACCAGCCGCAAGCCCAAACCAACGATCCCGCCCGTCATTATCGCGGTGCCGAGCCAGAGCCAGGCCCGCAGCTCTCCAAGCGACATCGGAGCGCGCCGTGTCGTCGAAAGCGCTGCCGTCACCGCGCAGCACGCTCGTCACCCCGTAGCTGACGATCGACCACAACAGGACAGCGGCGAGAACACGGCGCATGGCACGGCGGTCGGCGATCGATACGTCCAGAAGTTGCCGCTTACTCAATGAGAATCCCCACAAAGTTCTTCCGGGTTCATTTCCCTCGATCTGCCTGTTCAGGGAACTCTTCAGCAGGACTGGAAATCCGATGGCGTCGCAACACACCAGATCAGGCTACCGCAGGCTCACGCCTCGGGGAAACCAGCGTCATCCCGACCGCGGCAACGAGGGCCAGCGACGCGCCAAAGAGGAAAGCGGTCTGGGAACCCGCATGATCCCAGATTGCTCCGAACACCAGCGAGGCCGGCAGCGCGCCGAGGCCAATGGCGAGGTTGTACCAGCCGTACGCCGCCCCGCGTCTTTCACGAGGAACGATGTCCGCAACGAGCGCCTTCTCTGTGCCTTCGGTGAGCGCGTAGAACAACCCGTAGGTCGCGAACAGCGCCCATGCGTGCCAGGATTCAGTGGCAACTGAGAACCCCAGATAAACCGCCGCGTACAGCAGCCATCCGCCGACAATCAGCGGTTTCCGCCCGAACCGATCGGAGAGACCGCCGGCCCAGGTTCCGAACAGTGTCTTGATCAGGTTAAGGAATGCCCACAGTATCGGCATCAACACCACAGCGACGCCGAGCTGATTGGCGCGCAGCAGCAGAAACGCGTCGGTCGAGTTACCGAGCGTGAACAGCAGGACCACACCGAGGTACGCCCAGAAGCGCTTGCTCAGTTTCTCCGGTGCGGAAAGATCAGGCGCGGTCGCTGCGCCAGGCGCTGCCGCGGCAATCGGTACTTCACGAACTGCGACGACCAGGACGATGAACGCGAGAATACCCGGAATGGCGGCAAGCCAGAACACGTCTCTCAGCGACAGGTCGAAGTAGCGAAGAAGCGCGAATGCGACGAGCGGTCCCACCACCGCACCCGCGTTGTCAGCGGCAGCATGAAATCCGAATGTGCGCCCGCGCGACTCGGCGTCGGTGGAATCGGCGAGCAGCGCATCGCGCGGCGCTGAACGAATTCCCTTTCCGATACGATCGGCGAGGCGGATAGCGAGCACCATCCCCGCACTTTGCGCCAGCGCGACGAACGGCCGCACGAATGTCGCGATGCCGTAGCCGAGTACCACGAGTGGCTTCCGCTTGCTGATTTTGTCCGACCACCATCCGCTGGCGAGCTTGAGAATCGCCGCAGTCGATTCAGCGAGTCCCTCAATTGCTCCGATGAAGCTGGCATTGGCACCGAGCACGCTGCTGAGGAACAGGGGTAGCAGCGGGTAGATCATCTCGGTCGCCGCGTCGGTGAAGAAGCTCACTCCACCGAGCGCGACGACATTCCTGCTTAGCCGTGGGGCGATACTCTCACCTCTGAGTGATCACCTACAGTCACTTCGCCCTCGATTCCCTCGAGCCACGTGTCGTCGCCGACAAGTGAATTGCGGAGCTTGCACTGCCGGATTGTCGCGCCGGTGCCGACGATCGAATGGCTCAGCTCGGACTTCTCGATCACGCTGCCGCGTCCGATAGATACGTTGGGGCCGACCGTCGAATCGGTGAGGGTTACATCCTCCTCGATGTAGACCGGATCGATGATCGTGCAGCGGTCGGATCGATCGGGCCGACGAGCGCGCCCCTTCGTGAGCATCATCTCGTTCGTCTCGAGCATCGTCTCGATCTTTCCGGCGTCGTACCACCCTTCGACGTCGATGACTTTGATCTTCGCGCCCTTCTCGATCATGTACTGGAATGCATCGGTCAGAAAGTACTCACCCATATTCGCCGGCGACGCGAGCACATGATCGATACCCTCGAACAGAAGCTTCCAGTTGCGGATGTAGTACAAGCCGATGTTGGCGCGCTTCGAGATCGGCGTCTTCGGCTTCTCGACGATCTGCGTCATGTAGCCTTCGTCGTCAGTTACCACCACGCCGAACCGCTGGTAGTCCTCCACCTCCTTCGTCCAGATAATACCGTCGGCCTCGGTGCGGTTCACCACCGAGAGGTCGGCGTCGAAGATCGTATCCACGAAGATGATCAGCACCGGCTGGTCGACATACTTGCGTGCCAGCGCAATCGCGCCCGCGGTGCCATCCTGCACCTTCTGCTCGATGAACACCGACGGGATGTCGAGACTCTTGCGAGCGAAGTCCTCGACGCGCTCCTTGAGATGACCGGTGATGTACACCATCTGCTCGATGCCGCCCAGACCGCGAAGCTCATCGAGGACGTAGGACATCACCGGTTTTCCGGCTACCCGAAGCATCGGCTTGGGAGTGACGTGCGTGTGCGGACGAAGTCTTGTTCCCTTCCCCGCCAGCGGGATGATGACTTTCATGGTGCGCTCGTTCCCTCGCGGCCGTATCGGTCGGACAGTCGCACGACGTCATCGAGCTCGCTCGTCGACGCTTCCAGAACGTCGCAGTCGGTGACCGCCTCCATCTGATGTATGGTGCCGGGCGTTATCCTGAACGACTCGCCCTGCGTGAGATGCACGTCCTCGAGCGTGCCATCGGTCTGCACACGATAGATCAGCTCGCCGGACAGGAGATGAACCGTCTCGTCCTTGGCGTTATGATACTGCACCGATAGCGCGTGCCCCGCCTTGATGTGCAGAACCTTTCCGACATAGCGGTCGGTGTGCGCCCAAATCGTCTCGTGTCCCCACGGCTTGGGGACTCTTATCACGCCCACTCTGCCGGGGCTCGTACCGTCTACCGGGCCCAAAGCGCGTGTACCTGCGGTGTCTGTCATCCGTAAATATCTCCCGTTTCGCGGAGGTTAGGCAATCCGGACGGGGCACGCTTTCTGCCCTTTTCACTTTCACAATACTCGCGCCGAGATATCTGCCGCGCCTTGCGTCAACGCTCGGGCTGTTCACGCGCTACGGTCTGCTCGACTTCGCGAAGGGCCAGGGGCTGCTCGGACTTCAGGGCGCGGAGCTCCAGGACGGCGCTCGCCCGGAACAGGATGGCTCATCTGACGCTAAGGCAGTTGCCTTTCGCGAGCGGCTCGTTGAGCTCGGCCCCGCATACATCAAGCTGGTCCAGGTTCTGTCGACGAGGCCCGATCTGCTTCCGCCAAACTACGTGCGAGAGCTCGAGCATCTGCAGGACGGCGTTCCCGCAATGGCGTTCAAGGATGTGGAGAGCACCGTAGAGACGAGCTCGGGGCACGCATCAACAAACTCTTCGCATCGTTCGAGGAGAAACCGCTGGGAAGCGCCTCGCTGGGCCAGGTGCACGCCGCCCAACTTCGCGACGGCCGCGAAGTCGTCGTGAAAGTGCAGCGGCCAGGCATTCGCGAGATTCTCGCCGACGACATCGAATTTTTCAGAGAGCTTGCGGGATTTCTTGGCGCGCACACTTCGGCAGGCGACAAAGTCGATGTGATCGGAGTGGTGCAACAGCTCGAGCGCGCGCTGGTGCACGAGCCCGACGACCGGACTGAAGCACGCAATGCAGCAAGCTTTCGCAGATCACTTGCCGGCTTTCCGCACATCCTCATCCCCCGCGTGATAGACGCCTACACCACGCACAAGGTGATGACAACGCAGCGCGTGCGGGGGTTCAAGATCAGCGCGATTCCCGCGATCACGCGCATCGAATACGATTTCGAGCCGCTGGCCGAGGAGTTCGCTCGCGCGTATCTGCAACAGATAACCGGGACGGGACACTTCCACGCGGATCCGCATCCTGGCAACATCTTCGTCGTGCTTCCCGCCCGGGAGAATCCCCTCACCCCGGGTGAGGCGGCAGCACGCGACCGGCGGTCGGAAGAGCGGGAGGCGGCAACACCGCTCGTGCGTTCCGAGGGTCAGGCGATGAGTGAGTCGACGGCCGTCGCGGCTCCCGGGGATCCCAAGCTCGCCCTGATTGATTTCGGCATGACCGCGCATCTCACGGAAGCGATGCGGAACGCCGTGGTTCGGCTGCTGCTCGCGATGGCCGAAAATCAGGGTGACGCGGCGGCGGACCTGCTGGTCAGCATCGGCGAGCACAAGGACGACTTCAACCGCATCGCGTACGTACGCGACGTGTCGGCGCTCGTCGCGAAGCACGCCGACGAAACCGTTGGCGACACGCCGGCGGGACTGGTGCTCTACGAGATGATCAGCATCGGTTACCGCGAGGGGCTCAAGCTGCCCGCTGAGCTCACGCTGCTGGCCAAGGCGCTGTTCAATCTCGACGCGGTGACGCGGGCGCTCGATCCCAACTTCAACCCGTCCCAGACGATGCGCGAATATGCATCGAACATCGCCAACGAGCGGGCCATGCGCGACATGTCACCGCGCAGATTATTTCAGATGGCTGCAGCGACGAGCGACCTGGTAAATGCGCTTCCACGTCGGCTCGACACCATCACCGAGCGGATGGCGCGCAACGATTTCGCGTTCAGGGTCGACACGCCGCAGCTGCCGATGCTGCTCAAGGGCATGGAGAAGATCGCCAACCGCATCGTCACCGGCCTCGTGCTTGCGGGGTTGCTGATCGCCAGCAGCACGCTCCTGCAATACTGGCGAACACTTGGCCTGGTGTGCATCGTCGTTGCCGCGGGCCTCGGACTCTACATGATCGTGACGATCATCATCAACGATCGGAAAAAGGACAGAGGATAGAGCTCACTCACTGCCGGCGGACAGCTTCTTGAACTGCAAACCCGCGTATTGATTAAATGGATCCGCGGTCAGCGCCCTCCGAAACGCCGCGACCGCCGCAGCTTTATCGCCCTTAGCGAGCTCGACCTCGGCGAGACGCGTCAGCAGAGCGGAGCTGTTGGGGAACAACTGCAGTCCCGTCTCCAGGATGGCCACCGCCGCCTCATTCGCCTGCGTCGCCAGCGCCTGAAAAAGGCCCGATACCACAAAGGTGGTCGTGCGTTATCTCGCGTGCGAAGCGCGCCAGGAGCCGCGGCGGCAGATCGGTGATTGCCTGGCGCGAGCGTCTCACCCGTACAGTGATGTCATCCGGGCGGGTGCGCGCGTAAAGCGCGACAGCTCTGAGCAGATGCCGTCGCTCGAGGTACATGTCCACGGTATGGTGAACCAGCAGCTCGACGGTTTCGCGGAGCGATAGCCGTTCCCAGTCGATGCCGGCTGCACGCCGCTGTACGCGACTGTTGAGGTCGGCGTCGTAGCGCTCGTACAGGTAGGGCAGAAGATCGTCCTTGGCCGCGAACCGCGCGTAGAACGAGCCGGTCGAGCAGCGCGCACGCTTCACGATGTCAGCCACGGTGATGTCGTCGAATGCTCGCGTGGCCAGCAGCGCCTCGGTGGCCTCGGCAATCTTGCCGAGAGTCTGGCGGCTTCGGTCCTGAAGAGGTGCCTGAACAAAGGCTGAGCTGATTCGCGAGGGGTCTGCCAATCTTTATCCTGGGCCCTAATGCCAGTACTGGCATTAGCATGAGAAAACCGAGTCCATCCACAGGTGCCTCCGCGGGGCGCGGTGGCCGCGAGTTTCAGCGCGGCCTTCGTTCAGGTACATTCTGCCCTCAGCCACCTCAGGGAGCCGCCAGATCATGAAGACCCGGCTAGGACTGATTGGTGCGGCGACAATCGGCGCTGCCCTCCTGCGTGCGCAGACGCCAGCACCGCAAACAACGCCTGCGCCCGTTCCACGTACCGGCGTCGAAGGTCGCGCACTCGAGTTCGACTTCCCTTCGATCGAGATCGGAGTGGCCGAGTATGACGAGGGGCCCACCGGTGCGACTGTTTTCTACTTTCCGAAGGGAGTCGTCGCGACCGTGGATGTCCGGGGCGGTGCGCCCGCGACCGTCAACACGGATGCCCTGCGGCTCTCCTATCCGTCGGCATTCGTAGATGCGATCAGCTTCGCCGGCGGATCGTCGTACGGGTTGGCGGCCGCGACGGGTGTTGCGGACGGCATCAAGACCGAGCGCGCCGGCTCAGGTGCGTGGGGAAACATTGCCACCGTCGCCGGCGCGATCATCTTCGACCTCGGCGGCCGGCGATTCAATACCGTCACGCCGGACTACGACCTCGGCCGTGCCGCGCTCCGCGCCCGCCGGCGCAACTCATTTCCACTCGGCAATCGTGGCGCGGGGAGATTCACCACTCAGGGTGGATACTTCGGCGACAGCCTTCGACAGAACTCGGGACAGGGTGGGGCGTTCCGTCAGGTGGGTACAACGAAGATCGCAGTATTCACTGTGGTGAACGCGCTCGGTACGGTGGTCGATCGGCGCGGGCGGATCGTTCGCTGCGGCCGAGCTACAGTAACCGGTTGCGGGACGATCGCTGAGAGAATAGCACGGAAAGTCGCGACTGTTGGCTCACCCGCGCGCGCCGAGAGAGGATCGTCTGACAGTGTCCCGGGTGTCCCTACCGAAAGCACAACGTTGACGCTTGTCGTGACCAACCAGAAGCTCGCCTACTGGGCGCTGCAGCGGCTCGCGGTGCAGGTGCACGCTTCACTGGCAAGAGCCCTGCAACCCTTCAACACCGAGAACGACGGCGACGTGCTATTCGCGGTCAGCACGGACGAAGTAGACAATCAATCCCTGTCGGAGCCCGATCTCGGCTTGATTGCGTCCGAAGTTGCGTGGGACGCAGTGCTAAGCAGTGTGCCGGAAGCATTGCCGCCGAGGTCGATCACACGCGCGAATGTCGATGCTGGAACCCTCGACCAGTATTCCGGTGAGTATTCTCTTTCACCAGCTGTTCGCGTGCAGGTGCGTCGTGAAGGCACGCGATTGTTGATCCAGGGTGCGGAGCAAGTAGGTATCTATCTCCGAAAAGGCGTCCCCTCAGAGCTGATATCGACTTCGAGTGCTGATTTCGTGATCGACAATCCGCGAGGCGACCGGCTTCGATTCGACCGCGATGCGAGCGGTGCGGTTACAGGCTTTACGATCAATTCGGGGACTTGGCCGGTGGCAGCCACACGCATCAGATAGCTTCGACCCGCTGTCGCCTGCGGCAGATGGCTCTTCGACCAAGTCGAGATCAAGCGCTGGACTTAAATAAAAGCGCCCGGCTCCTCGCCGGGCGCTTCGTTGACAAGGGTGCAAACTCTCAATGCGCCAGCATCCGCCCTCGTAGCGTCGCAAGCCGCTTGCGAACCGATCCATCCATTACCGTATCGCCGACTTTCACGATGATACCGCCGAGGATGGCGGGGTTAACGCTCATGTGCGGGACGACTCTCTTGCCCAGCACCCGCGTAAGCTCGTCCGCTATGCTGTCGCGCTCGGCGTCAGAGACCGCGTGTGATACGGTGACATTCGCGTGGACCCGATTTTCGTCAAAGTCCAGTAGATCGTGATACTCCTGCGCGATGTCGGGAATGAGCATCTGGCGCCGCTTCGTCACGAGTGCCTGAAGAAATCGCAGGAAGTGACGCGGGACGCGATCACCAAGCGCCTCGAACAGGACATCGCGTTTCTGCGCTTCGCTGATTTTCGGCGACTCGAGGAACCTTGTCAGCGTGGAGTTGTGCTCCATCCCGTTCGCGACATCCTGAATGAGCTTGCCCCACCCCGCGGTGTCTTCGGCCCGCCTCGCCAGCTCGAGCAGCGCTTCCGCGTAGTTGCGTGCGATGGTGGAGGACCGCATCAGCGGTTCGCCGAGCCCGTGGGAATCGAGCTCAGGAACTTCTCGACGATGCTGCGGTTGGACGCGTCATCGAGATTCTTCTCGATCACTTTACCCGCCCCCGCAATCGCCAGATCAACGGCTTCACGCCGCAGCTCTGCGATGGCTTTGACTTTTTCCGATTCGATCTCCCTTCGCGCCCGCTCGAGCATGTCCTGCTGCTGGGCGCGGGTTTCCTCGACCATGCCGGCGCGAAGCTTCTCGCCGACGGCACGACCTTCGGCGATCATCTTCTGCGCATCAGCCCGTGCGCCTTCGATCTGCGCGCGGTGTTCCGCCAGGAGTCGCGCGGATTCTTCACGATCGGCCTTCGCTCCAGCAATTGCGTCTTCCAGCGCCTTTTCACGCGCTTCCACAGCGGCGGTGATCGGCTTGAAGGCGAATCGCGAGAGAATGAAGAACAGGAATACGAAGATCAGCAGCGTCCAGAACATGAGGCCGCCGTTGGGAGAGAGCAGTCCGCCCTTGGCGGCTTCCGCACCTGTCTCCGGAGTGACACCGTGTTCCTGAAGGAGCAGAAGCAGCGAGAGGATTGAATGCATTGTCGTATTGCGAAAAGTGGCTGCGGTGGCCCGTGCACGATGCACGAGCCACGCGCGAAGAGTTTAGAACTTGGCCTGAATGAGAAACGACACGACGATCGCAAACAGCGCGGCACCTTCGATGAGCGCCGCGAAGATAATCGCGCCGGTCTGAATGCGGCCGGCCATCTCCGGCTGGCGTGCCATGCCGTCCATCGCCTGTCCGGCGAGGCGTCCGATACCGATACCGGCACCAACCACCGCGATGCCCGCGCCGATGCCGGCGCCCATCTGAGCCCACGCTGCCGCGAACTCGGTGTTGTACGTTGCTGCGGCCTGAAGCAGGGGATACATCGACATTGTGATGAACCTCAAGTGTTGCTGATCGAGGTGGAAATCGCGCCACCCTGCGCTGCCCGCCGGCGGGACGAAGTCCCAGCGGGCTTCCCCGGCCACTCAGCCGGGTACGTCGGGCTTTCGCCCGCTGAAAAAGCCTAGTGTGCGCCCTCGCGGATCAGGCCGATGAAGACGCTGGCCAGAAGCGTGAAGACGTACGCCTGCAGAAACGCGATGAAGACTTCGAGAACCATGATTGCCAGCGCCATCAGCAATGGCAGCGGAGCGAGAGCGTAGCTCCCGAACGTGAAGATGAGCCCGATGAGTGCAAGGACGACGATGTGGCCCGCCGTCATGTTGGCGAAGAGACGGATGGCAAGCGCGAACGGCTTCGTGAACTTCCCGATAAGCTCGATCGGCGTCATCAGAGGAGTCAACAGCGCGTTCATGATGAACGGCTGGTCGCTTGGCCAGTAAACGACCGTCTTGATGTAGCCTTTGCCGAGTGTGCGCATGCCGGCCAGCTCGACGGCGAAGAAAGTCAGGATGGCGAGCGTCGCGGTGACGGAGATGTTGCCGGTCGCCGTCGAGCCGTAGGGAATCAGGCCGAGCAGGTTGGCGAACAGGATGAAGAAGAAAAGGGTCAACAGAAAAGGAACGTGTCGCTCCCCGTGATGACCGACGTTGGGAAGTATCACTTCCTGTCGTATGTACAGCACGAGAGCTTCGATTCCGTTGGCGAACCCTTTCGGTTTTCCGCTGGCGGCGTGTTGTCTCTTGTGCGCGCGTGCCGCGAGGAGCAGAGTCAGCAGACAGAGAGTCGCCGCGACGAGCAGCATCACCACGTGTTTGGTGGGCGAGAGGTCGAGCGTGAGGGGTCCGATATGAATCGGGTCCCAGCGCGGGAGCTCGTAGTGACACGCAAATCCTTCCTGCAGGCACGGGTACTCCAGTGCGTGCGAGTCGGTGATGTGCGGAGTGATGATGTCCTGATTTTCAGCGGTCATGTGCGAGCAGCAGAGATTCGAGCAGCATGGAAACGAACAGGAAAACGGCGAAACCAACGAGTGCGGCGGTGAGCGGCAATCCGAGCATTTTTGCGAAAAACAGTCCATACACTACGAGGACGGTGCCTCTCAGCAGTGCGCCCAGTCCCCACCCTATTAGCGCGTTATCGCGGCCCGCCCACTGGATCATCGCGAAACCTGCAAGCTGGACCGCCACTGCCAGCGCGCCGCTCATTCGCAGCGCGTGTCGTTCAACCTGCGTTGTGAAGCCGAGCGAGAGAAGCCAGTAAGTGACAGCGACCAGCGCGAGAAGCAGAGCAGCGAATCGCGCCATCGCTTTCATTTCGGCGTCACTGGTTGCGCCTTGCGTCGTCATCCGCTTTCTGGACTGCGGCGAGGCGCCGGTACATGCTGTAAAACGCTGCTGCTCCTCCGATAAACACTCCGACGAGCAGGAACAAGGGAGAGGTGCCGAGTTTGCGGTCTATCCATTGGCCGAGGAGGAGAAAGACGACCAGGGATACTGCGAACTGTAGTCCGGCGCCGGCGAAGGACCCGATCGAGACGTCCCCCGGGGTGGGCTTGCCAGTGCCTGGAATTCGCGGCTTCTCGTCCGTCATTCCGATCTGAAGTTAGGCGCTTGTGAAATTTTTCGCAAGCAATCGGGGCGCTTGGCCGAAGGTACACCGAAGAAAATATGACTCTCCACAAGTTGAGGACTGGCTGATACTTACGGGTTACTTCTCTATTGACCGTTCGTCCTAATGTTGATAAGTTGCCCCCCGTCGATCTGAGGCAGTAGATGACGAAGTATCCGGCCAAACGAAGTACCTCACCGTTCGTAATGCATAATCGCTTCATCATACCGTTGCTTGTGGCTGCGACCCTGGCGTTTGCCAGGGGCTCCGCGCCGCATAAGTCAGCCGCAAAACTTCCCGAGTTGTCGAAAGAGCAGAAAAAGGCTGCGGTGGCGACCTCGTTCGCGGTGGATGCGGCGAATGGGGTGAACTTCCGCCTCGACGTTCGCAACAACACGAACAAGATGCTGGAACTCCGGTTCCGGAACGGTCAGACGCATGACTTCTATTTGCTCGACTCGTCGGGCAAGGAAGTGTATCGCTGGAGCAAGGGGAAGATGTTCACACAGACTGTGCAGAACAGGTTGGTGAAGGCGAAGGAGAGTACGGTATTCGCGAACCGGATGGATTCTTCCAGGATGCATGGCCGCTACACTGCGGTGGCGGTGTTGACCAGTGACAATCATCCGCTGGAGCAGCGAGTGGAGTTCGCTCTCAGGTAGAGAGGCGGTTGTGGTTGTAGCTGAGTCGGGCCCCGCGCGAGCGGGGTTTTTTTTGTTGAGTTAGAGTTGAGCAGGGTGCGGTTAGCGTAATTCGCTGACGCATTGCTGACGCGGCGCGCCTATGTTGTGGCCCATGTCAGATAGGGAAACTCGGCAGGTGCGGTTATTCGCCCTTGGGGATGCGCGGATCGAAACGTCGCGGGCCGTAATCGAGCCGACTGCGGAGGTGACATTCGCTGCGGCGCTTTATCTGATACTCGAGAGGAAGGATCCGGTGAGTCGACGGGGGCTGGAGAGATTGTTGTGGCCCGGGGTGGCGCCGTCGGTCGCTTCGCATCGGCTCCGGCAAACGTTGCTCAAGTTGAAGCGTCTCGGCGTGCCGGTGGAGGCAGCCGGGAAAGCGACATTGCGGATTGATCCTGCATGTGTCGACACGGATTTCGAGCGCCTGCTCGACAATCCGACTACTCCGGCGCCGATTACGAAGGCGCTAGGAGTTCTCCCAGGGTACGAACCAACCTTCTCGCCATTGTTTGCAGATTGGCTTGACTCACGGTCCGCGCGCATCAACTCCTCGCTTAGTCGCCTCCTTCTGTCGGTTATCGCCCGGAATCGGGTAGCCGGGGATTGGTCCGAAGTAGAGTCCAATGCGACTAACCTGCTCAGGGTCTCTCCATACAATGAAGAGGCCACCCTTGCACTCGCTGAGTCGTACGCCTTGCGAGGGGCAAAGATTGATGCAGTTCAAATCCTAGACAAGTATCTAGACGAGATCGGAAGCGGGCCGACCTCGCTCCGCCTGCCGGCTTCTCTTATGAGAAAGCGCATTGGAGAAAAAATGGCGCCGCGCGACCACGATCCATTTTTCGAAGTTCCATTCGTTGGCCGCGGGGAGCTCATGAAAGAACTGACCACGCTCCTAGGTGACATCGTACGGGAAGAAGGTCGGGCATGCATCCTTTGGGGTGAGGCCGGAATAGGAAAAACCAAGTTGCTGTCGGAGTTCATGCGGTTTGCGTCTTTGCAAGGCGTGACTGCGCAACGCGTACTCTGCCGAGCTAGCGATCCACACAGACCGCTATCGGTGTTTCTGGAATTGGTTCCAGCGCTCCGCGTAATGCCAGGTGCGATCGGCTGCTCACCGGAGAGCCTTGAGATATTAGACGGGCTGACTCGACATCGCCCACTTGAGGACGCGGTCGCCGATGGAGGGCCAGAGGTCAACAACCACAGAGTACAGACGGCCATCTTTGATCTCATTGATGCCGTTGTCTACGAGACGCCACTGATGATTGTTGTGGAAGATCTGCAGTGGCTAGACACGGCATCGGCAGCCGTCTTCGGCGATCTCATCCTATGGTTGGCGGACAGGCCTCTTCTATTTGCTTTCTCGTTGCGGAACGTATCGGATTTGCCCACCGCGATGACTTCTAAGTCAGTGCACCAGTTCTTCGTGCCCCCTCTTGCTGATGCAGATTCGACACAGGTGATATTGGGGGTCGTTCGGCAACATGCTGGGGCTATCGGCGCTGACTATCTCGCGTGGTGCCTACGAGTTGCTGACGGAAACCCGTACTTCTTGCATGAGTTGGCCAATCACTGGCTCGATACAGGGGAGGAGCATTCGCCCCCGCCCTCACTTGCCACTCTGCTCGACCAGCGCATTCAGAGGCTGACCTCTGATTCGTTGCAATTGCTCCAAGCCGCATCAGTCCTAGAGAGCCACTCAACGTTAGAGCGTATCGAGGGGCTGTTGGGCTTCAAGCCCTACCAACTTCTGCAAAGCGCGAACGAACTGGGTAGGGCTGGAATGGTTGTTATGGAGAGCCTGCGTTCGACACCAGGCGAAGCCGATTGCATCGCACCGAAACACGACCTTCTCTCTAATGCCGCGCTTTCCATGCTCACGCCACCTGCTAGAGGGTTCCTTCATCGCCGGGCAGCAACAGTCTTGCAGAAAGAAATTGGCATTTCTTCTGCAACCTCGATTCTATGGGAATGCGCTAAGCACTGGCACCTGGCTGGGGACATAAACCGCGCCCACGGCCTCGCCACGTCTTGCGCAACGAGGCTGATGGAAGCGGGGCTCGCGAGTGCCGCTGCCGAGGCGTATGAACGGGCACTTTCTTACTGCACGACGGACGACCAGCGACGGGATGTCCTTGAGAATCAGGCGAATGCTTTTTATCGAAGTAGTTCGTGGAAGGATGTGACCCGAGTTGTGAGCGCTGTGCGTCAGCTTCAGCAACGAGACGAACCCGCCGCATACCTACACGACGATCTAGAACTGATGGAACTCCGAGCCGAATGGCAGCTTGTAAAGCTGGATCAAACACGTGCCAAAGCCATTCGTTGCCTGGGAACAGAGCACGCGTCCCTCAGACACCGAGTTGAGGCTGGATGTATGGCACTCATGCTCTTGGATTCGGAATGTGATCACGAAAGCATGAGAGCTGTTCACGAAGAAATCGAAACACTGGCGTTGGAGGGGGAGGTCTCTGTTGCTGCTCTGCTTCAAGCCAGCATGGTATACCACACAGTTTGCGGCGACCTTTCGGTCGGAGTGAGTTCCGCCCGAGAACTGGTGGCCTTTGAAACCAAGCGGGGCAATCGCGGAGAACTATTCCGGGCGTACTGCAACGCCTCAGCCACGCTACGCGGTGCGGGGCATTTCGAGGAGGCAGAATCGCTCCTCATCAATGCGCTCGATCTTGCTCAGAGGCATCAAGCGCACTTATCAAAGCAGCGAGCCCTACCCATGTTGGCGAACATGGCTTTGGAACGAGGACGGGTTTCGGAAGCAAGCCACTGGTTGGCTTTGTTAGTCGAAGGAGGAAGCAGGTGCGATGATGAGTCGCTGCGGCAGGATATCTCCGTAATCCAAGTACGCCTTGCACTGCTGTCAGGTGACTATGGACGCGCGGTCGAGTGTCTGCCTATGTCGATCGAGATGGTCGCACGCGACCCACTCTACTATCGAAAGACGTATCACGCCGCGCTACACGTAGCAGCGCATCTTGGCGCTACGCTCGAAGTCGCAAGCGAAGATTTGGAACTGTTGATCGAAAGTCATCTCCGTTCGAGACGGAACATGCGCCAAGGCTTCTCAGCCTACCTCGTTGCAGTTGCGTGCGAAGCGGCGGGAGAATGTGCTCGCGGCGAGCGACTTCTGGACGAATACCTCAGCGTTCACCGCCGGGAGCCATGGCCGAGTGACCCGGACCTAGTCGACGGAGTTCGCCAGATACTCCGTGCGGTTCCCCTTCCGGTCAACTAAGCCTCTTATGCGAACGAAGGTGAGTGCCGGGCTCGAGTTACCGTTGCTACTTCAACTCGCTAGAAGGGGGGAAGACCCGGTCAGCTTGCGCCTCCATTGTGCAGCCAGGGCGGGCGATCTCGGGATGTCCTGCTCAAAAAGGCTCGGATAAATTGGACTCGACAAGAGCTTGTCACAGAGCCCAGGGTCAAATTGTCGGCCGCGCAGCTTAACAAACTCGCTGCGAACTTGCGTCTCTGTTAGCGCGGCGCGGTACGGCCGGTCTGTGGTCATTGCATCAATCGTGTCAGCAAACATGATAATTCTGCTTGCCAACGGGATTTTCTCACCAATGAGGCCGTCAGGGTAACCCGTACCATCCCAGTTCTCATGATGATGTCTGATAGGTGCGACGACATCGCTCAATTGAGACACAGTGCGAACCAATTCCTCGCTCTTAATGGGGTGCGTCTGCATGATCGCATTTTCGTCAGCCGTCAGCCTACCGGGTTTACTGAGAATTGCAGCAAACACTTCATGAATTTTCCCGACATCGTGCAATAGCGCGGCGACTGCTACTCTTTCAACTTGCTTGTCCCTCAGCCCAATAGCTTGGGCTATAAGACGGGCGTTGCGTGCCACGCGGCGGGAATGTCCTGATGTATATGGATCACGCGCTTCTATGGCCATGACCATCAACTCCAACAACTCTTGGTTGGTTTGCTCGAGCTGCCAGTTGACTTTGTAGAGTTCGCGCACTCCCAGCAACGGAATCAAGAATGCCACTGCACCGATGGGTCCAAACTTGAGATAGCAAAACGCAAATACATAGACGAACGGTAGCGTACACAAATCGTATACGACCGTGACTCGCGCCCTGCTCCACCAAGTCGAGAAAAAAGTTTGCTTCTCGCTGATCGCTATCGCGCCAGCCAAGGCAAGCGAGTTGAGTAGCGCAAAGGCGAGCAGAGCAGAAACGAAGGCAGGAAAGTGAAACGAGGAGGCCGGATCTAGGAGAGGAGCACCCCCTAAGTTTCGGTACGCCAGCATGGCGATGGCCACCCATAAAATGGTCTGCGCAACATTGAAGATGCCTTTGATCAGCGCTCGCCGGCTTGCCAACTCGACCACGCATCCCGCGAGCCCTACACAGGCTAAGGTAGCCCAATTCGGCACTATGATGACACCAGCAAGAATCGGAAGAAACGAAATTGAACCCGCCTCGCTTCTAGCGACCTTTTTATACGCTAGCATCCCACAAACGAGACTTAGCAATGCGAAGCAAATCGCAGCCTTCAATTCGGCTGCGGTGAAAGCTGGCTTCGATAGGTAGACCAAATAGGCAACGGCGCTTGCCGTCGCTACGAGGCTCCCGACGTAAATCCGAATGCGGCTTACCATGAGAAAAAGAACCCCCACCACTCAGGTCAGGTCCAAACGCCCGTATCAGCTAGGGTCAGAATACCTTTGATAAAAGCAGCAAGATATGCCATTTTCGCGTCACCTCCCGTAACGTCTGTCGTAACTCAGCGCTCGCTTCGTTACGCACGGTTGGCTCCGCTCATAATGCTTTCTTACACGCTCAACTCCGC
>JALYOO010000209.1 GCA_030856845.1 Gemmatimonadota bacterium | reverse complement strand
TAACACAATTCCTTGACGGCCACGATGAACTGCTCCGGTGTCCAGCCTTGATTGCGTGCGTATCGGGATGCGACGGCGATTCCCGAGCGCGCCTCAGGAGTGATACCGCGCGTCGAACGGCAGGTGGCGAGACCTTCGCGCAAGCGTTCGAGGATCTCCTGAGACAGCTGAACGTGCGGCTGCGAGCGGGACGCCCCGGCCGCGCCGGATGTAGTCGATGAAAGCGGTGACACTGGGCTCCGAGCAGGGGGAATACGCCAGAGTTCCTGCCAATTGCGAAAAAATACCGAGCGCCATATGTGTTGCAACGGTTATTTTTGTACCCTACGAGTGCATCCCGATTAGCTCGATCTCCCGGCGTCTAATCACGTCGTAGCACTCGCACGACGAGCGTTCCAGCCCGTCCCGATCAAGGACCGCGATGACGCCCCGCTGGTGGCTGATGAAGCCCGCTTTCTCCAGCATGCCGATGGCGACTGTAACTCCGGGTCGGCGCACGCCGAGCATCTGCGCCAGAAATCCCTGTGTAAGATGAAAGCGATCGCGCCCTGTTCTGTCGTGAGACATCAGCAGCCAGCGCGCGCAACGTTCTTCGGTCACGTGCATGCGGTTACATGCGGCGGACTGTGATACGAGCTCCATCACCAGCTGCGCGTACCGTCGGAGGCGTGCCGTCAGGTCCGGGCATTCGGGAAGGATGTCGCGGAAAGCCGCGGCCGACATTCGCTTCGCTTCCCCCGGAATCTGGCAGATCATCTGAGCCGTCGAATTGCTGACGCCGTTGATCAGGCAGAAGCCCGCCATCCCATCCCTTCCGACCGTGTGTGCTTCGACGCCCGCGCTGCCCTGAAGCATCGTGACGTAGGAAATGACGGCGTCCTGCGGAAAGTAGACGTTTTCTATCTCCGAGCCCGGTTCATTGATGACCTGCATCGAGACCAGGCTGACAACTTCGAAGTGAGGCCGAAGGCGATCGTACTCCTCGTGGGGCAATCGTCGAAGCACCTCGTTGTGTTCCGGCGCCGGGTCTCGCAAGGCAGCAACCGGTGTCGCCTCTGCCACGTCACCGCCATCTTCGTCTGTTGACATTCGATCAGAATGTGAGTGATGGACCCGTTTGTCCACCAGCAGCCATTCAATTCCGCTCGATGCCGTTTCGAAAATCCTTGTTCTCCTCATCACTCTTCGCTTCGATCAGCTTGACCGCGCTGCGGCTCGGCGCCCAGGACATTCCGGTCGTGCGACCGTCTACCGCCGATAGCGGTCGCGTGACACTCAGCGTGCTCAGCGATTCGCTGCCCCAAGCCATGGTTCTGCTCCAGGCGGGGCGACTGCGCGCCCGAACGGACTCCACGGGCAAAGCCATTCTCACTCTGGCCGCTGGCGGCCACCTGATCACTGCGGTCCGACTGGGCCTCAAACCCGATTCTGTCCGTCTGACGGTGACGGCTGGGATAGACACTACGGTCACGATGCAGCTGCAGGCCGCAGAGCTTGCATCGATTGTAATCTCGGCCACTCGGTCGGGGCGGCGGATAGAAGACGATCCCCTTCGGATCGAAGTTCTGGAACGGGAAGAAGTCGAAGAGAAGCTGCTGATGACTCCGGGAGACATCACGATGATGCTGAACGAGTCGTCAGGACTGCGCGTGCAGACGACTTCGCCATCGCTCGGCGGAGCGAGTGTGCGAGTGCAGGGGCTTCGAGGGCGCTACACTCAGCTGCTGTCGGACGGGTTGCCCTTGTATGGTGGTCAGACAGGGGGCCTCGGGCTGTTGCAGGTGCCACCGATGGACCTGGGCGGAGTCGAGATAATCAAAGGGGTCGCCTCAGCGCTTTATGGAGGAAGCGCGCTGGGTGGCGTCATCAACCTCCTATCCAGAAAGCCGGCAGCGGATGCACAGCGCGACCTGCTGGGCAATCAGACGACGCTGGGAGGCTCCGACCTCGTTGGGTTTGCTTCGGCGCCCGTCGGCCAGCACTGGGGATACACCGCACTCGCCGGAGGCCACCGACAGGTTCCAGTGGATCGCGACGATGATGGCTGGATCGATCTTCCCGGCTACGCGCGCTTGGTGATCCGGCCGCGAATGTTCTGGAGTCATCCCGCGGGACACTCCGCAATGATCACCGTTGGAACGACGTTCGAGCAGCGCGACGGTGGAACCGTCGACGGAGCTACCACACCTGACGGATCGTCATATCCCGAGCGGCTTCTTACGCGAAGGTTCGACGCCGGTGGCGTTGGTCGCTGGCTGCTTGGACAGACGATGGTTTCACTTCGAAGCTCCGCGTCTTCACAACGACATCGGCATACCTTCGGCGCGGTAGGAGAAAAGGACCAGCATCTGACATGGTTCGGGGAGCTCTCCGGCACACGCACCAGCGGTGCCGCGGTTTGGGTAGCAGGTGCGGCACTCCAGTACGAGAGTTACGAGAACGATGACGTCAGTGGCTTCGACTTCGCGTTCACGACGCCTGGCTTGTTTGCCCAGTCAACTCTCGATGCCGGGAGAAACCTGTCGCTCACCTTCAGCGCGAGGCTGGATCATCACAGCGTCTACGGGACTCAGCTCGCGCCGAGGGTATCGGCGCTGATTCGGCTGGGCCGGATGTGGACACTTCGCGCTTCCGGCGGTGGAGGCTACTTCGCTCCGACACCATTCACTGAGGAAACCGAGGTAACCGGGCTGCGGGCATTGCAGCCGCTGATCGACCTGGATGTCGAAAAGGCGGTCAGCAGCTCGTTGGATCTTGGTGGAGCGGTCGGACCGGTTGAGCTGAATGCCACGCTGTTCGCGTCAAGAATCAGAAATCCGGTCGGCGTTCGCGCATCGTCCATAGACGAAAGCCGGATCGCCCTCGCAAACGTGGACGGTGATACTCGCACCGCGGGAAGCGAGCTGCTCGCCCGGTGGAACCCTGAGCCATTTCACGTCACGGCGACGTATACCTACGTTGATCCTCTGAAGAGGATCCGGACAGCGGTCTTCGTCGATCAGTGCCGCTCACACCTCGCCAACAGGCTGGAATCGTCGCTGCGTGGGAACAGGAAAACCGTGCTAGAGTTGGCGTCGAATTGTATTACACCGGACGCCAGAGTCTCGGTGACAACCCGTATCGGGCGACCAGCAAATCGTATGTCCACGTGGGTACGATGGTCGAACGCAGGTTTGGTTCGGCGCGCGTTTTTATGAACGCGGAAAACCTGCTTGATTTCCGACAGACGAAACATGATCGCCTGGTGCTTCCGGCAAGAGGCGTTGGCGGAAGATGGACCACGGATGTGTGGGCGCCACTCGATGGACGCGTGGTGAATGTGGGCCTGCGCATCGACTCTCGATGACTCGTTCAACGATGCACGCACCCGTCCTGTCAGGGTTGAACAAGGAGTGCCGTTTCAATAGGTTGCGTGACCTCTTGGGAGAGATGGCCGAGAGGCTGAAGGCACCGGTTTGCTAAACCGGCATACGTGGAAACGCGTATCGAGGGTTCGAATCCCTCTCTCTCCGTTCGCGGGTCCGCATTTCCTGCGGGCCCGCTGCATTTC
>JALYOO010000206.1 GCA_030856845.1 Gemmatimonadota bacterium | reverse complement strand
GATCCACTTCGGCCAGTGGGGCACCGGCCTGTTTCAATCACTGTATGAACCGTCCCCTGGTATGCTGCGGTCCCTGCCGTTGATGCCCGAGTGGTATCTGCTGATTGCGGGGTTTGCCGTCCTCACTGCATTAGGGGCATTGTGGCCACCCCTTCTTTGGAGCTCGGTTTTCCTTACGCTTGCCTCCGGTCTGATGGTGATGGACGCTGCGTTCATCGCCGCTGACGCGCATCTGCTGTCGACACTGCCCGGCGGCGAGCGAAGAAAGCGCCGCTTACTGACGTTCATGCTCCACCTGTTGCAGCCGCTCGCAAGGTTGCGCGGCCGATTGGGTGAAGGGCTTGCGCCATGGCGATGGCATGGACGCGGTTCGCCGCGGTTGACCAGGCGCGAGACGATTCTGGTGTGGAGCGAAAAATGGCTTCCAGTGGAAGAGCGACTCCTCGCAATCGAAAGGTCGATACGGGAGGCAGGTACTCTCGTCTACCGGGGAGGCCCGTTCGACCGGTGGGATCTCGAGGCCCGCGGCGGACTCCTTGGGCGGGTCCGGCTGCTGCTGACAATCGAAGAGCATGGCGCAGGCAGACAGATGGTCAGGGCCCGAATCTGGCCGCGGTTATCGGGACTGGCCTCCGGTGCCATGATCTGTCTCGCGGGACTCGCAGTCCTTGCCATCAAGGATGATTCGATCTCAGTCGGCTTGTTGACTGGTCTCGCTGCGGTCGCCGTAGCATGGCGAACAATCTGGGACTGCAGCGTCGCTCATGGCGTGGCGGCACGAAGCGTCGGCGAGACCTCGACAAAAGCTTGACTGCGGGCTCACATGTAGCCGTCGCGCCGCAGCGTCTCGAGTCCCCCACCATCATCCTTATCCTGCGCACGCCCGGCGCGCTCGGCAATGTGAGCGAAGCGTCCAGTCTTGAGCTCGACGATGATGTCGCTCACCGTGCGGGCACCTGACACAACCGGGTTCGTGCAGGTCCCACATCCCAGGGACCGGTACCGGATCCCCTCGCCCTGATCGTAGTAGAGGGAAACGGTCGGAATCCGTTCACGCTCGATGTATTCCCAGATGTTCAGCTCCGTCCAATCGAGCAGCGGGTGGATGCGAACGTGAGTGCCCGGCGCGAACTCGGTTTTGTACTGATTCCAGAATTCGGGCGGCTGGTCCCCCACGTCCCACACGTTGGAAGTAGTTCGCGGTGAGAAGTATCGCTCCTTCGACCGGCTCCCTTCCTCGTCGGCGCGGACACCGACTATCACGCCGGTATAAGCTTCGCGGCTGGGATCCCGGACATACGTGCCCAGCGCGTGGTCGAACCTGTAGCGTGGTCCTTCCCCGCTCAGGGTTCGCGTAAGCGCTTCGGTCTTCAGAAGGCTGCAGCACGTTATGCGGTCGACGGCACCGTCGGGAAAGGTGCGCTTCTCCGCCAGCGCCGCCTCGTTCTGGCCATACACCAGGTTCAGCTTCCATTCAGCTACCAGCGTATCGCGGTACCTGATCATCTCGGGAATCTTGAACGACGTGTCGATGTGAATGAGCGGAAACGGCACGTGCCCGTAGAACGCCTTGCGCGCGAGCCAGAGAAGGACAGTGCTATCCTTTCCGATCGACCACAGCATCCCCAGCTGCTTGAAGTTCGCGTACGCTTCGCGCAGGATGTAAATGCTTCGGGCTTCGATTTGATTCAGATGATCCATAACGATTCCTCTTCTTTGCATTGAGGCAGCTCACCACCATGGCGCTCGCCTCGTCGATCGTCAGCTTCGAAGTGTCGATCACGAGCTCCGGACTTTCCGGGGTTTCGTAGGGATCGTCGATACCGGTAAACCCGGTGATCTCGCCATGGCGGGCTTTCGCGTACAGCCCCTTCACATCCCTCTGCTCACATACCTCGAGCGGAGTGGCGACGTGAATCTCGACGAAGTTTTTGCACAGCCCCCGAACGAAGCGTCGGGATTCCTCGTACGGGGAGATCAGCGAGGCGACAACGGTGACGCCATGCTGTTCCAGCCGGCTCGCGAGGTAGCCCACCCTGCGGACGTGCGCATTGCGCTCCTCTCGCGAGAAACCGGTCTGGGGAAAGATATCGCGTATGGTATCGCCATCGAGGTGTTCCACGCGGTGTCCCCGTTTTTTCAGATCCTCCGCCACTCGTAGCGCGATCGTGCTTTTTCCCGAGCCGGATAGCCCGGTGAACCACAATACTGCCGGACGGGCAGACCGCCGGCCGATCTGCGATCGGTCCCAGGCTCTCTCGTGCAGCCAGAACAGGGCGATCTTCGAAAAAAACTCGAGAGCTCCCACGGCGAGCGAAAGCACCAGCCGTCGCGTGAAGATGAACACGAGCCCGGCAGTGGTGATCGTGCCGAGCACTCTCCACGAAAGCGCCTTCAATACGGATCTCGTATGCGAATCAGTGTACATCAGTGCCATCCATGGGCAGCGGCG
>JALYOO010000195.1 GCA_030856845.1 Gemmatimonadota bacterium | reverse complement strand
GTCCTCGGCGCGTAAATGTTTGCCGTAATGTTTGCCGTTCCATGCCTGCCAATGGTGCAAAATGACGCCGATTCACACCTGTGCTGCACTATGAAAAGGCACCTTCATAGTGCGGCGGGTTTGGTTTAGGAAACCGCTGCTCTATCCGCCTGAGCTACGGGGGCAACGTTGCACAGCGACAGCTTAGCTAGCTGACCCGATGGACTTCCACCTCTTCGCTTGCTTTGGTGCGACTTAAGGCGAGCAGGTGAAATTGTTCTTCGCTCAGTCCCCACCGCCACCGCCGCAACTTGAGGAGCATCCCGAACCTCCCCCACCGTCGGCTCCATCTCCGCTGCCGCTCGTGTCAGCACCATTGGTGGAGGTCATCGCGTCACTCCAGCTACTGCCGCTCCCACCCCCTGAAAAACTACCACCGCCTCCGAACTCCGGCATTTCGTGATGAGACATGCCATCGGCGTCTCCACCATCAAACAGCAAGAACAACGGCAGATCACCTCCGGCGGAATGCGTGCCCTCATCATATGACTCACGCTTCGGCTTCGGCATCTGAGTCCGGTCATCTACCGTCATGAATTTCGGCGTGCCCCAGATATCGACGGGCGGCGTCACGTTGAATTCGCTGCGGTACAGGTCGAGGGTCGCGGCGTATTGCTGATGGAATGCTTCCGTCTGGCCTTCGCTCGGTATGAGCTCCGGGTTGTGATCAAAATCACGTCCGAGTACGTCGCGACAGAACTCCCGGTAAGGCCGGCTGAACAGCAGATGCTCATGCCAGACCTGGTCAATGACCTTTGGCGGCGTGACGTGGGATTCAGTCACCATTCCGAGATAGACGAACTTCTGGTATTCCTCGATCGCGCGCAGGGAAAAACCCTGTGTCCATCCCAGCTTGCGAGCGATCTTGCTGGCAAAGGCCTGGGTCGACGCATCCGCTCCACCGAATATCGCCCTCACATGATCCCTTAGCTGTGACGGCACAAGGTCATCGAAATGATATTGCTTCAAGCGGAGCCAGAGTTGCTTTTTCATTATAGAAAGATGTTGTCTCCACTTTCAAACCGACAAGCTCGCCTCTCTGCGCCCCCCCTCGAGGGGCGAGTGTGTTTCAACCCACAACACGCGCAACTCGGTAACCTGCTTCAGCTGAGGGGAACGCAGACTCACGGGGTGAATACCGTCTCGCCCGCCAGATCGTCGCCCCAGCTGGCTAACGCAAACGCCACAAAGACCCTGTATGCGGTGCCCCTGATGAGCGGACGCGGTGCGCGGATTTCACGCGTTTCCGCTGGTACCGTCCCATAGACAACGCCGGGGGCGATGATATTTCGGAAATCCGCGTTGCCAACCGACCACATCTGCTGCGTCCCATTTGCTGTGCTTACTTCCATGTAATAAAGCTTGCAGGCAGGTGTCCGCGAAAAGGTCGGGCTCGTTCCGGAGCCGACACTCAGCACGACGGGCCCGGTGCAAGAGGGCAACTGGGTGGAAGGGCCTGACGGATTATCGTTTCCGAACGGGCAGCCAAACTGAGCGTCGCGGTCGCACACATGAATGCGAGGTGGTTGCGTACCCTCGAGCGGCTGGATGATCTCAGGATCAACTCCGGGGGATGTCAGTGGATACGGGACCAACGAGTCCGGCCCCTATTCATTGACGCGGGTTGCCAATCAAAAGGGGCTCAGGTTTAAGAGCGTCGTCGGGTCGTCTCTGCCAGACCGCGTGCGATGCAGCTGCGCTTAGGCTCAGGGCGCGTCGACTGCTACGATGCGCCTGATTTCCTCATCGTGAAGGGAAACGGGAGATCCTCGACAGGTGAGTCGAGCTCCCGTACTTCACTGACCCTGGCATCGAGAGGTCCCTTGCCCGCGAGCCTTCTCAGCTCGTCCAACGCATCCTGCTGTCCTGACGCAGCAACCTCGACCGTGCCATCGGGACGATTCATCACCCAGCCTGCCACCCTCAGCCTGCGCCCCGCCACTCGAAGAAACCAGCGGAACCCCACGCCCTGCACGCGTCCCGCAATCTGCAGATGCAGAGACGGCATTCGGTTCAGCCGCGCAGCTTCCAGAGTGCCGCGAGCGCGGCAGCTATGGCAGCCTCTGGCGGCGCGGACAGGAACCCGTCGACCGACAGCTCACCGGAACGGATGCGCCGCGCGATCGAATCGAGTGCCTCCGCAATCTCGTTTGCGGTCTGCCCCGCGTTTCCTGCCTTTCCGGAATTTTGCGGTGTCGCGTCATCAGTGTCGGCGCTCCAGTCGGTTTCGGCCCAATCGGCCGCGGCTGTGTCGGCATTCGCGCCACGGTGTGCGAGCGACACACTGGAAGACCAGTCATATCGGGTCGTGAATTCATCAATCGACGGGATATTCACTTCAGTTTCGAGAAACTCATCGATTCCCGGCAGCTCGTCGAGGAACTCGTCGATCGACCGAAGATCGGTGTTCCGTCCGGAGCTCCCTGCCAGTCGATCGCTCGCTGCCGGTGCCGCGAAGGGCGGAAACGATAAAAGGGTACTAGATGCGGCGCCGCGATCTTCATCCATCGCTATGACTCCCAGCTGTGTTTGCCGAGCAACGGCACGAATCGCACCGGGGCGATATCCTGTTTTTCCAGCTCGTCACCGCGGCGAGTGAAGAGATGTAGTATCTGTTCGTCTCGATCTCCGAGCGGGATCAGCAGTCTCCCGTTGTCGGCCAACTGCTCCACATACGCTTCCGGAATCTCCGGGGCTGCTGCTCCGACGAGAATCGCATCGAACGGCGCGAACTGCCGCCATCCCAGCGTTCCGTCGCCCAACATGAAGGAAATGTTGCTGGTGCCCATTTGTTGGAGGACTTCTCTCGCCTTGTCGAGCAACGGCGCGAGCCGCTCGATCGAAAACACCTGAGACGCCAGTCGGGCCAGCAGTGCCGTCTGATAACCCGAACCGGTGCCTATCTCGAGAACCCGCTCGGTCCCTTCCAGCTTCAGCAACTCGAGGTAGCGCGCATGGATCGATGGCTGGGATATCGTCTGCCCATTGCCGATCGGCAGCGCCGAATCTTCGTACGCCCGGTGTCTGACACCCGTGGGAATGAACAGGTGGCGCGGGATCTGATCGATGGCGTGCAGCACTGACAGGTTGCGAATGCCCTGGTCCTGAAGCATCTCGACCAGCCGCCTCCGCGCCCCCCGGTATTCCTGAAGATCTACTGCTCCCGCCACCAGTCCTCCGGAGAATCCAGAATGGCGTGATGTGTGACGTCGAGGTGCAGCGGAGACACCGAGATGTAGCCGTCTTCGATCGCGCGAAAATCGGAGTTGGGAGGGCCGGACCACTCGATCGATCCACCGCCGATCCAGTAAATCGGGCGGCCCCACGGATCCTGCATGCGTTTGATCGAGTCCGAGTACACGCGCCGCCCGAGCCGCGTCAGCCTCACTCCGCGAATTTCACTGCCCCGCACGGGCGGAAGATTGATATTGAGCAACGTATCCGCCGGAAACGATGGTAGTGACGTCAGATGGCGCAGCAAATCCGTCAACGGCTCGATCTGATCGTCCAGCATCGAGACATCCGCGCGCAGATCTCCACCCGCGAATGAAATCGCTATGGACGGAATGCCAATCGAAATTCCCTCCATCGCGGCCGCGACCGTTCCTGAGTAAAGCACGTCCTCACCCATATTCTGGCCGTGATTTATTCCACTCAGCACAAAGTCGGGCCGCTCAGGCATCAGGGCCTCGACGGCGAGCATGACACAATCCGTCGGGGTACCGTCGACTTGCCAGCGTCTGTCGCCGCGGTCGATCGGACGTACGGGATGATGAAGCGTGAGGGAATGACTCGTTGCACTCTGTTCGCGGTCGGGAGCCACAACAGTCACTTCGCCAAGCGGCTCGGCCGCTGATACCAGGCATTTCAATCCGTGCGCGAGTATCCCGTCGTCGTTGGTACAGAGGAGGCGCATCAGTCTCTTCCGGACATCGGTCCGGCAGCACGCGGCGAGTATTTTCGGAACACCGCTCCCTTGTGCTTCCACAACACGCTCATCACCAGCATCGCGTCGTGGAATTCGCGGAAATAGCTTTGAGGCCCATAGATCGTGGAGATGGGAACGCTGGTAATCGTGAAGCCACTGTGGGCTGCGCGGATTATGAAATCGGTCTCGAACTCGTACCGGTCACCCTCGGCATTTACTTCCTCGAGCACTTCGCGCCTGATGGCCCGATAGCCGGACTGGCTGTCGCGGACGGCTCCGCCGGACACCAGTCGCGTTGCGGCGCTGGATAGCATGTTCGCGACACGCCGGTGCTTTGGCACCTGCTCGCCTGTAAGGTCACGCGTGCCGATCGCGATGTGATAACCTCGCAACGCTGCCAGCAACGACGGCGCGAATGCCGGATCGTGCTGGCCGTCCGAGTCGATGGTCAGAACTGCGCCGCACTCCCTGCTCAACGCCGCCGCAAACCCTTCACGCAACGCAACTCCCTTCCCTCGATTCTCCGGAAAATCGATCGCATCATCGCAAACGGATCGAAGCAGCGACCCGGTTCCATCGGCGGATCCATCGTTGACTCCGATAATGAACGCATCCGGCAGAGTCGTGCGGATTCCGCGAACGACCGGGGCCAATGTCTTCTCTGCGTTGTATGAGGGGAGGATCACCACGACGGGCGTCATTCGGCTACTTCTTCCCCATCTAGTATCGCGACGATGGCTTTAAGTTCGGTCTCCATGAACTCCACCGTCTGCGCGTCGAGCGCGGATCGCGACACACCGCGCAGCTCACCGTTCTTCCTGTATTCGTCGATCTTCTGCCGCGCGCCGTCGATCGTGTACTTCTCAGTGTAAAGCAGCTGTCGAACGAGCATTATCAACTCGATCTCGCGGCGCTGATAGACCCGGTTGCCGGAGCGATTCTTGGCCGGATGAAGAAATCTGAACTGGCTCTCCCAATAGCGGAGCACGTGCGGCTTCAGGTCGGTCAGGCCGCAGACGTCGCCCATCGAGAAAAACTCTCGAACCGGTTCGGCGGCCATCAGTCCGCCTCGGCGCGGAGCTCGCGCGTCATCAACGCGCCTATCGCGTCGCGGGCGGGCTGTTTCTCGAACAGTACCCGGTGCACTGCATCGACGATCGGCATCTCGACATTCTCCCGCGCTGCCAGCGCATGCGCGCTGCGCGCCGTAGTGACTCCTTCGGCGACGGTCTCCCTGCCCGCAAGAACTTCGTCGAGAGAAGTACCCCGCCCAACTTCAAACCCAACGCTGCGATTGCGGCTGAGGCTTCCGGTGCATGTCAGCACCAGGTCGCCGAGCCCGGCGAGTCCCGCCAGCGTGGCCGCTTCCGCGCCAAGCTTGGTACCGAGTCGCGTCATTTCGGCAAGCCCTCGAGTGATCAGCGCCGCCCGGGCGTTGAACCCCAATCCCAGTCCATCGGCGATGCCTGTCGCCACCGCCATCACGTTCTTCAGGGATCCGCCGATCTCCACGCCGGTGACGTCGGAGTGGGTGTAGGCTCTGAAGTGAGTCGAGCTGAAGACTTTCTGTGCGAACAACGCGGTTTCGGGATCCCGCGACGCCACGACGACCGCAGTGGGCTGCTGCGCGACGACCTCGGCGGCGAAGCTCGGCCCGGAGAGCGCCACGACCGCCGAGTCCGGAAGCTCCTCGACTGCGATGTCGGTCATCAGCGCAAGCGTGTCGCATTCTATTCCCTTCGAGGCTATTACGACTGGCATCCGTGGCCCGACAAAATCTCGCGCATTCTGCGCGATCGATCGGAGCACGTGCGACGGAGTCGCGAACGTCACGATCTCCGCGCCTTCCAGTGTCTGGTCGATGCCGTTGTACGCCTGCAGGGTGTCGCTCAAGTCGTGCCCCGCAAGGAATCTCCGGTTCTGATGCGACCGGTTGATGCTTTCGACTACGTCCCATTCGTAGGCCCAAAGCCGGACTTCGTGCCCATTGTGCGACAGGAGATTTGCGAGAGCCGTTCCCCATGCCCCAGCCCCTATCACCGCGCAGCGCGTCACGGCGCGACCGTTCCGGGTTTCGTCGATCCGATCTTTGGCTCAGTTCCCTGACGCATGCGCGACATGTTGGATCGATGCATCCAGATTACGAATGCGCCGACGATGGCGGCGATGATGAATCTCGGATCACTCGGGCCCCCCTGGAAGAAAATCCCGAGGGGAAGCACTATCGCAGCGACTATCGACCCGACGCTCACCATCCGGGTGATTCCTACGGCAGCGACGAACGCGAGCAAGGCAACAAACGCCGGTACCACTGACAGTCCGAAGAACACTCCCCCGGCGGTGGCAACGCCCTTCCCACCTCCCTGCCCCATGAGAAAGATCGGTCGCACGTGGCCCGCGATGGCTGCAACTCCGAATGCTATTGCCCACATCTCGGGCCTGATGGTATTGACCACGCCAGGCAGTAGCAGCGTAGGAAGCATCCCCTTCAGTGTGTCCCCGAAATAAACGAGCCCGCCGATGCGCGGCCCCAGCACTCGCACTGCATTTGTCGCCCCGAGGTTGCCTGATCCATATTGCCGCAGGTCGACACCTTTCGCGCGGCCCGCCAGGTAGGCAAATGGAATCGAGCCCGCGAGATATGCGACCACGAGACCAAGGGCAGGATGCACCCTACGCCGATTTTCGCCGCATGATCACGCGCAGCGGGCTGCCGGTGAATCCCCACGCCTCTCTGAACCCGTTGTGCAGATATCGGATGTAGTGTTCCTGCACGAGGTCGGGGTTGTTGCCGAAAACCGCGATCACGGGCGGGGTCGTCTCCACCTGCGTAGCGTAGTTGAGCTTCACTTCCCTGCCCGCAGCCTGCGGTGGCTGCCGACGTGCGACCAGCTCCTCGAGCTTGATATTCACCTGCGACGTCGAGATTCGTTTCGTGCGCTCCGCTTCGACTTCGAGTACGACATCGAGGATGCGGGTGACACGCTGGCCGGTTATGGCGGAGGTGAAGATGAACGGCACGAAACGAAAGAACGGCGCCTTCTCTCCCGCTTCCTTCTCGAACTTGTACGCCGCGTTGGTGTCCTTCTCGGCCAGGTCCCACTTGTTGACTACCACCACCAGCCCGCGGCCGCTTTCCCAAGCGAGCGCGGCGATCTTCAGATCCTGGTTGTGCAGGCCTTCCGTTGCATCGATCACGAGGATGCAGATGTCAGAGCGGTCTATCGCGCGCCTTGAACGAAGGGAAGAGTAAAACTCGATGCCGTCGTCGACGCGGGCCTGCCGCCTCAATCCCGCGGTATCGACGAAAATCAAATCGCGGGAGTGGTATGTCATCGGCGTGTCGATCGCGTCTCGCGTCGTTCCCGCCGTCTCGGAAACCACCAGCCGCTCCTCGCCAAGCAGCCGGTTGACTAGCGAGGACTTGCCGACGTTCGGACGGCCGATCACCGCCACGCGCAGCGCCGTCGACGCGTCATCAGTCGCCTCGGGGATGCGCTCTACGATGACGTCGAGCAAATCCCCCGAATTCTTTCCATTGGCCGCGGAGACAGGAACAGGATCGCCCGCGCCGAGCCCGTAGAATTCGTAGAAGTCGGTCGATGCCGGGTCGTCCACCTTATTCGCTACGAGGATCCATGGTTTCTGCGATTCACGAAGAAGGTCGACGACCCTCGAGTCGCTAGGGTGCAGTCCGATCTTCGCGTCCACCACCAGCAGCAGCAGGTCTGCTTCGCTGATTGCCTCAACAACCTGGCGTCTGATCTCGAGGTCCATCGGCATGTGCGGGTCGTCTGCCAGACCACCCGTGTCCACGAGCCAGAAATGGCGCCCGCCCCATTCAGCCCGGGCAAAGTGCCGGTCGCGAGTGGTGCCCGGCTCGTCGCTGACGATGGCCGAGTGATCGCCGACAATCCGGTTGAACAATGCAGACTTCCCGACGTTGGGACGGCCGATGATCGCAATGACGGGAATATTCACGCAGGGACCGCCAGCTGCTCGCTCGCGAGGACGTCAACGAAGTCATAGGA
>JALYOO010000192.1 GCA_030856845.1 Gemmatimonadota bacterium | reverse complement strand
CCCTATGCAACGCGACGTCCCCTATCACCTAGCGCGAAGCGGGCTGTCTCTCCTGGCAGTGCTCGTAGTTACCGGCTGCGGCCGCCCGATATCCGCACAGGGTCCTGCACCAAACCGCCGTCCCTCTCCTGTCCGAGCAGATACCGCGGCCCTTCGTCGCGCGCTCGATTCCATCGCCACCGCTCACCATGGCGTTGTTGGCTACAGCGTCATCGACATGGACAACGGCGTGAGAATGAGTCGCCTAGGGGCCGAGACGTTCCCGACGGCCAGCTTGATCAAGGTTCCGATACTCGTCACGCTGTATGACCTCGCGGCAAAGGGTGAGATCTCGCTCGACGATCCACTCACCGTGTTGAAGATCGATCAGGTGCCGGGGTCAGGAGTGCTGCAATACTTTCATAACGGGGCGGTCATCACGGTTCGCGACGCAGCGTGGCTGATGACGACCATCAGCGACAACACCGCGACCAATCTCCTGCTCGACCGCATCATCATCCGCCGTGTGTGGAACAAGATGGACTCCCTTGGACTGCACAACACGAAAGTCCACTCGAAGACTTTTCGGCGAAACACGAGCGTCGCCATGGACAGCTCGGTGAAGTACGGGCTTGGCGTAACCACGCCCGACGAAATGGCCCGCCTCTTCGAGCTGATGGCACTCGGCAAAGCGGTGAATCGCACATCGGACTCGTTGATGCTCGACATTCTCGAGCACAACACCGACCAGGAATCACTCCAGCGATTTGCCGGAGGCGCGCGCGCCGCGCACAAGACGGGCGCTACGGACCAGGTGCGAACCGAGTGTTCGCTGTTCTACCTCCGCAACCGGATCGTGGCCTGCGTAATGACCAAGGAGAACAAGGACATACGGTGGGTGATCGATACCGAGCCCCAGGTGACGATTGCCCGCATGGGTGAAGCAATCGTCAAGGCGTGGGGAGGTGCGCCGGCGCCGCCTTGATCGGGTAGGCGCCTGTCCGACGTCGTCTCTACTGCGCGACGGCCGATGGCGCGGGCAGAGTCAGACTGAATGTGGATCCCTCCCCGACTAAGCTCGAGACAGTAAGGTCGCCGTCCATCAGACGGGCCAGCTCGCGGCTGATGGCAAGGCCAAGGCCGGTTCCCTCGTGCGGCGCGGTGAGCTTCCTGTCGAGTTGTACAAACGGCTCGAAAATGCGCTCGATTTTCTCCGACGGAACTCCCATTCCGGTATCGCGCACCGATACCACGACCTCATCCCCACGCTGCGTCGCCTCGACCACGACAGCGCCTCCAGCCGGAGTGAACTTGACAGCGTTGGAGAGAAGATTCACGAGAATCTGAGCGAGTTTCTCCGAATCTGCGCGAGCGAGCAGCGTTTCATCGACGCAACAGGTGTAGCCAAGCTGCTTGGCCGCCATCTGGGTCGCGATGATCGGCTCGACATCAGCCAGGACCTGCGTCAGAGAGACTTCACGCAGATCGAGATGAACGTTTCCGGCGTCGACCCGTGCGAAGTTTAGAACGTCGTTGATGAGACTGAGAAGACGCTGCCCGCTGCGCCTGATTCGGTCGAGCGCATCGGTTTGTGCCGGAGTTACCGGCCCGTGTACGCCCATCGCGATCAGGTCGGTGTAGCCGGTAATCGCGTTAAGCGGTGTTCTGAGCTCGTGACTCATCTTCGTCAGAAACTCGGTTTTCACCCGGTTCGCCTCGTCTGCCCGGGCCCGCGCTTCACGCTCCTTCTCGAAGAGTCGCGCACGCGCCAGCGCGACTGCGGATTGCTGGGCGATCGCGAGGGCGAGGGCCCGCTCGTCCTCGCCAAAGCTGCGCGGTGTCTCGAACGCGATGCCGAGCGCTCCTGTCGCGCAGCCTTCGACTACTAGCGGAACGATGATGTTCGCGTGATGATTGGTACTCTCGATCACCTGCTTCATCGCTGGATACTTTTCCAGCCACTCGTCCCTCGACTCCAGGAAAATGGCGGCACCACTCCGGGTTGCATCGGCGAGGGGCACCGGAGAATCGACCAGAAATTGCCGCCAGTCCTCGAGGACGTCGCCCGGCATGTCCGAAACGCCTAGTATCTCGATATGACTTCCGGAGTCACTGAGCTGCGCGATCACCGTTCCGGCAGCTCCAAACGCGGCGGTCGCGTGCGCTACGACTGCGGCAGCGACTTCCGGGCGCGTAGAAGCAATCGAGAGTGCGGCTGAAAGCTGCTGTAGCCGCTCGGCGCGCGTGCGGGAGCTTTGAGCCTCGTCAGTGACATGCCGTGCCTCACGCTCGCTGCTCCGCAGCAACTCTTCTTCTTCGGCGCGAGCAGTAACGTCGCTCATGGTCAGCACCACGCCCGATGAGGTCTCCGAGCTCATCCGCGCAGCGTTCACCATCACGATACGGGCAGTGCCGTCCGGCGGGGTGAGCGGAATGCGTTGAGTGTGAACCGAATTCGAAGAGCTGAGCAGGATGGCGACAGGTCCATCGCTCGCGATGCCCGACCCGGCGCTCAGCAGATCATCGGCGCCTTCCCCATCCACTGTCTCCCTGCCGAGTATCTGTCGGGCGAGAAGGTTGCTTCCGGAGACACGTCCGAGGGCGTCACACACCAGCACTCCAACGGGAAGCGAATCGAGAAAGCTTTCGTTGTCGACTGGCGATGGTTTCATCGAAGCATCCTCAGTCGATTGCACTTCACTCGCCCTCGGGCATGATCACCCACAGGATTATGTAAACGAGTATTCCCGGAAAAGCGACCGAAAGCAGCGAGGCAAGCACGAAAAGAACACGCGCCAGCGTGGGATCGAAGCTGAAATGCCTGGCGATGCCGCCCACCACACCGGCGATCACCTTGTCGGAGCGCGATCGTGTCAAGCCTCGCGATGTTTCAGTCATCTGCACGTCCTCTGGTTCACTGCGAAAGGGCTGCTAGGATACGCGGAACGAGTGACTAGCGCAACGCCGATTATGCAGCAGTTCGAAGCCGCAGCGTGGTTCCCCAGGGATCGCTCGCCCGCGCCTCGCTCTCGTTTTTCTCGACCGCCGTCCCGATGCGTTCGATGCTCTCCGCAGCGGCATTGACGCTCTGCGAGTCGGGGAGCATCATCTCCCAGTCCAGCAGCCGCGCATCGTTTGGACCCGCTGGAGGGGCACCCGCTGCCCACGTGTTCACGCCAAGGTGGTGATGATATCCCCCCGCCGAGAGAAAGAGAGCGCCGGGATAGCTCCATACTACCTTGTCGAGACCGAGCCCATCGTGGTAGAACCGTGATGCCTGGTCGATGTCCCCGACATACAGATGCACGTGACCGATAACCGTCCCCTCGGGCGCGCCTGCCCATCGCTCGCCGCCCGTGGCCTTTACGAGGTCGTCGACATCGAGTGGCTTCGTCGTCATATAGAGCTGATCCCCCTCGAACCTCCACTCGCTTCGTGGACGGTCGGCGTACACCTCGATTCCGAGACCATCGGGATCGGTCAGGTACAGGGCTTCACTGACGAAATGATCCGACATCCCCGCATATGTACCGATCTCCGCCAGATGCGCCGCAAACCGCCCAAGCGCCGCACGATTCGGGAGAAGGATTGCGAAATGATACAACCCCAGCAGCCCCCGTCGCGGTACAGGACTCGAGCCGGGATGTTCATGGAGCTCCACCAGAGGTGAATCTCCCGCCATTGCACCCATCGACACGAACGCTTCACCGCGGCTCAACTCGCGGAGCCCCACGACGGTCTCATAGTAGCGCTGCGAACGTGCGAGATTCGCCACCTGAAGTCTCACCCGGCCAATTCTCGCTTCGGCCGGGAGACGATACCCGGGAGGTTTTATTCCGCGGTGTTGCATTGGCTCCCCTCGTTTCCCGATAACATAGGGGTACGAGGTGGCGGCGTCACGCTGCCCCCTGCGCAACGGGCCTCCCTCTGGCGATTTTTCACGAATACAGGCATTCACATTTCCGCGTCAGAGAAAGGTACCCGCCCCATCGCTGTCAACGGCTCTACTCCAAATGCCCTCCTCAGAGTCACCGATCGAGGGTTGTACTGTGATGCGGGCGACTTCTACATCGATCCGTGGCTTCCTGTCGATCGAGCGCTGATCACTCACGCTCACGGAGATCATGCGCGATGGGGATCGAAGAGCTACGCGGGCGCACGCGATGGTCGACACGTGCTCCAGACCCGACTGGGCGAATCCGCTCGCATAGAAACGTTCGAGTACGGCGAGCAGTTCTCCATGAACGGCGTGCGACTCTCTTTTCATCCCGCGGGTCATATCATTGGTTCGGCGCAGATCCGCGTAGAGCACCGGGGAGAAGTGTGGGCGGTTTCGGGCGACTACAAGACAGAGCCGGATCCCACCTGCCGTCCGTTCGAGCCCGTCGCGTGCAATACGTTCGTCACCGAGTCCACCTTCGGCCTTCCTATTTACCGATGGGATCCGCAGGCCGAGACATTCGCCGACATCGCGTCGTGGTGGCGGGCGAATGCCGAAGCTGGCCGCGCATCGATCATCTTCGCGTACGCGTTGGGCAAGGCACAGCGGGTGCTGGCCGGCCTGTCAAAGGATCCTCAAGGGTCTTTCTACACGCACGGCGCGGTAGAGCGGCTCAATCGCGACTACCGCGAGAGCGGAATCGACCTGCCGGCGACTACCTATGTTGCCTCCGTTCCCCGCGGCCATGACTGGGGTGGCGCGCTGGTGATCGCACCTCCGTCGGCCTCGGGTTCCACCTGGATGCGCCGCTTCGGCGCGGCTTCGACAGCGTTTGCTTCGGGGTGGATGCGCGTCCGCGGTGCTCGCCGGCGGCGGTCGGTGGATCGGGGGTTCGTAGTTTCGGATCACGTCGACTGGCCCGCGTTGATCGCCGCGATCGACGCCACTGGAGCAGAGCGGGTACTCGTCACTCACGGGTATCGAGACCCGGTGGTGCGGTTCCTCAGAGAGCGCGGCCTCGAGGCCGATTCTCTTGCCTCGCGGTGGGAAGGTGAGGGCGACGACGACGTTCTGCCCCCGGGCGAGGAGATCACTGAGTGAAGGCATTCGCCCGACTCTATACCGAGATCGATTCCACCACCCGGACC
>JALYOO010000156.1 GCA_030856845.1 Gemmatimonadota bacterium | reverse complement strand
ATACGGGATGCCGCCAATGGGCGGTGTGGGAATCGGTGTTGACCGGCTCTTCATGCATCTCACCGGAACGGCCAGTATCCGCGACGTCATACTCTTTCCAACGATGCGACCAGAATGAACAAGCTCGAGCTGTCAATTGCCTGGCGATACCTGAGGAGCCGTCGTGGCTCCAGGCTGCTGTCGCTCATCAGCGTTATCGCCATCGGTGGCGTGCTCGTCGGTGTGAGTGCACTGATACTGATCATCGGCGTGATGAACGGACTGCAGCGGGATCTGCGTGAGAAGATTCTGGTCGGCAGCCCGGACATCCGTGTCCTCAGCTATGGCGAGGATCTGAAGATCACGGATTGGCAGTCTGTTCTTGGCAAGGTGAAACAGTTGCCCGGGGTCGTTGCTGCCGCGCCTTTCGTGCTGGTAGAGGGCGGCATGAACGCGGGTCACGATTACGCGGGCGCCGCGATGGTGGTGGGAATTCCGCCGGCTGGCCGCGGAGTGCCGGAGGTGACTACGGTGAGGCAGCACGCCGTTTCCGGCGATTTCCGCTTTGCCAGCAGCGATGGGCAACGGAACGGAGTCGTGCTCGGCAAGCTTCTCGCCAGCCGCTACAATGCATGGCCAGGCGACAAGATCAATCTCATCTCCATCGCTGGCGTGAAACCGAACGCCGTCACGGGCGGCTTCGTTCCCAGGGTGTTCCAGTTCGAAGTGACGGGAATCGTTGAGACAGGCATGTACGAGTACGATAACGCCTACGTTTTCGTCGCGATCGACAAAGCTCAGGAGTTTGCGGCGCTGGGCGACGGCGTCACCGGGATCGAAGTGCGAACGGTCGACCGCTGGCAGGCCGGCATCGTATCCGAGAGAATCACCGCCGCCCTCGGCTGGCCCTACCGCACCGTCGACTGGCAGGAGCAGAACCGGTCGCTGTTCCAGGCGCTCAAGCTGGAGAAGCTCGGAATGGGAGTAATCCTGCTGCTGATCGTCATGGTCGCGGCCTTCAACATCGTCAGCACTCTGACGATGGTGGTGACAGACAAAACGCGGGAGATTGGAATCCTGAAAGCAATGGGTCTACCGTCGCGCTCCATTCGCCGGATATTTCTGGCGCAAGGCGTGGTGATCGGCGTCGTCGGCACGTTGCTGGGGTTGATCGTCGGATTCGGCGGAGCGATCGCCCTCGAGCGCTACAAGTTCATTCCCCTCGATCCGGCGATCTATTTCATCGATCATCTGCCTGTCGCGACACAGCCTCGTGACGTCGCGTGGATAATTCTCGCCAGCGTTCTCACGGCCGCAATCGCCACCTTGTATCCCGCGATCCAGGCCTCACGCCTGTACCCAATCGACGCCATCCGGCACGAGTAGGCATGCCCGTCCTCGAAGCGCACGATCTGCACAAGACCTACACCGGCGGCGACGGCGGTGCGATCAACGTCCTCTCGGGTGTCGACTTTGCGCTTGCCCGCCGCGAGATGGTAGCGGTGGTCGGCGCTAGCGGAGCCGGCAAGAGCACTCTGCTGCACGTGCTTGGCGCCCTCGACAGGCCGAGCCGCGGCTACGTGGTGCTTGGAGGAGAGCCCGTCAACGGACTGAATGAGGAGCAACTGGCCGCGCTGAGGAACCGTTCGGTGGGGTTCGTGTTCCAGTTTCATCACCTGTTGCGGGAATTCACGGCGCTCGAAAACGTGATGATGCCGATGCGGATTTCGGGGCGCGCTGTGCCCGAGGCGAGGAGCCGCGCAGAAGAGCTACTGTCCCGGGTGGGATTGAGCGGGCGAATGCATCACCTTCCGTCGGCCCTGTCGGGCGGCGAGCAACAGAGAACGGCAGTGGCGCGCGCGCTGGCGATGGATCCGAAAGTCGTTCTGGCGGACGAGCCGTCCGGAAACCTGGACCTCGCCAATGCGTCGATGCTGCACGACCTTTTGACTGAGGTCGTCGGCGATCTGGAAATCGGAATGGTGGTGGTCACTCACAACAGGGCGCTGGCGGCGCGCGCCAGCCGAGTGATGCTGCTCGAGGGCGGGAAACTCACCGAAACCGTGGTGAGTGAAGTGATGGTGTAGACAGCGACGGCCGGCGCGTGTTGCGCCCGCTGTAGTGGTGGCGTCATCGGGTGGGAGGGGGAGCGGATGGTCTGTGACGTGTGCAAGGAAGGCGATGCGGTAATTCAACTCACTCAGATCGAGGGGACAGGCGTGCGCCTGCTTCACTTGTGTGAGAGATGCGCCGCCGAACGCGGGGTGGAAACGACCGCGTCGGCACCGAAGCCGCAGGTCACAGATTTCCTTCAGAGCGTTCACCAGGCGATGCAGGCGACGCAGGGCGATGCTGCGCGCTGCGCCTTCTGCTCTTCGACATTTCGTGATTTCCGCACCACGGGCCGCCTCGGCTGCGCTCACTGCTATGACGCGTTCGAGAAAAGCATGCGCGACCTGCTCCGCCGGGTGCATGGCAGCTCGAAGCATATCGGGCGGCGGTACGAGCCGCCGACAAGTGCCGACTTGCCGGATGGCGGGACCGCCAACGAGCTGCGCGATCGCCTGCGCCGTGCAATCGACGCCGAGCAGTTCGAGCTGGCCGCCGACATTCGGGACAAGCTGAGAGGGATGGAGTGATGCTCGACCTTTCGCTGATTCCCGATGGCGGCGTCGGCTGGCTCGATGCGTCGGGTGGCTATCCGGACATCGTCATCTCGACGCGGATTCGGCTGGCCCGCAATCTCGAGGGCTACGCATTCGCCGGCCGCGCGCGGGACGGCGAGCGGCTGCGTATCCTGTCTCAGGTGCAGCAGGCCATGTCAGGCATTGGTGGCCTGCGTCAAGGGGTGATGCTCCGTGTCGACGAGCTGCCTCAGGACGACCGCCTGCTGCTGCACGAGCGCCATCTCGTCAGTCGCGAGCTGGCCGGCCTTGACCCCCAGCGACCAGTGCGCAGCGGAGCCGCGGTGTATCTGACACGCGGTGCCAGCATCATGATCAACGAGGAGGACCACCTGCGTCTGCAGGCGATCCAGTCCGGACTTCGCATCATGGAGGCGTTCAATTCCGTGGATGGTCTGGACTCGGAGCTGGGTGAGCGGGTGCCCTATGCATTTCACAATGAATTCGGATTTCTCACCGCCTGTCCCACCAATGCGGGCACCGGCCTTCGCGCTTCCGTCCTGATTCATCTTCCCGGTCTTGTTCTGACGAAGGAGATCGCGAAGGTACTTGCCGGACTGCAGCAGGTTGGCCTGACTTATCGAGGCCTCTATGGTGAGGGCAGTGAAGTCGTTGGCAATTTCTTCCAGATCTCGAACCAGACGACGCTCGGGCGAAGTGAGTCCGAGTTGCTCGATTACCTGACGCGAGTGGTAACCCACGTAATTGAACGCGAGGAAGAGGCAAGAAAAGTCTTGCTTCGCGACGCCGGTTATATTATCGAAGACAAGCTCTGGCGCGCGTACGGAACGCTGCGTTACGCGCGAAGCCTCACGTTCGACGAGGTGATGAGCTATCTCAGCAGTGTTCGGCTCGCCGTCGGGCTGAAACTGATCACCGATCTGAGTGTATATACCCTCAACAAGCTCCTGATTTTCAGTCAGTCCGCACATCTCGCACATGCCGAGGGACGTGAGCTGACAACGAGCGAAGCGAATCTTGCGCGTGCGCGCTATGTGCGCAGCATTCTCGCGGACGATACGGGGTCTACACAATGAACGGATACAACTTCACTGAGCGCGTTCGTAAGGTTCTCGCCATGGCGCGGGAGGAAGCCGAGCGGCTCCGCCACGAATACGTTGGAACCGAGCACATTCTGCTCGGACTCATCCGCGAAGGTGAAGGAGTGGCTGCGGCGGTCCTTCAGAACCTGAGCGTCGACCTCGACGAGATTCAGCAGAAGATCGAAGACACGGTAAAGAAGGGAAAGGCGGCAGCTGCCACCGGTCCCGACCTTCCGTATACGTCGCGCGCCAAGAAGGTGCTCGAGCTCGCCATGGCGGAAGCCCGTGACCTCACCCACAACTACGTCGGAACAGAGCACCTGCTGCTCGGGCTCTTGCGCGAGGAAAAGGGAATCGCGGCGCAGGTCCTCACTGATGCCGGCATCAACCTCGACGCCGCGCGCGCCGAAACCCTGAGACTGCTGGGCACCGATATGCCGCAGACCGGCGGAGCGGCTTCGCCGGCCGGCGGGACCTCAGCAACTCCTGCTTCCACGGGAAAGGGTGAGAAGAAGTCCAAGACGCCCGCACTCGACCACTTCTGTCGCGACCTCACGCAGCTGGCAGGCGAGGGGCAGCTCGATCCTACCATCGGGCGGGGCAAGGAGATCGAGCGCGTCATGGAGATTCTGACGCGGCGCAAGAAAAACAATCCGGTGCTCATCGGCGAGCCTGGTGTTGGCAAGACGGCGATCGTCGAAGGTCTGGCTCAGCTCATCGCCAATGGCGAGTGCCCGGACAGCCTGCGTGAGCATCGCGTGTTGTCGCTCGACATGGCGGCGGTGATCGCTGGTACGAAGTATCGCGGCCAGTTCGAAGAGCGCCTGAAGGCCGTCATGAATGAGATTGCGCAGAACAAGAACATCATTCTGTTCATCGACGAGCTTCACACGCTGGTCGGAGCCGGTGCGGCCGAGGGTGCAATCGACGCCAGCAACATGTTGAAGCCGGCGCTGGCGCGCGGCGAGCTTCAGTGCGTCGGAGCCTCCACTCTCAACGAGTATCGCAAATACATCGAGAAGGACGGCGCGCTCGAGCGCCGCTTCCAGACTGTCATCGTGGAGCCGCCTTCGGTCGACGAAACCGTCGAGATCCTGAAGGGGCTGCGCGTCAAGTACGAAGAGCACCACAAGGTCACCATACCGGATCTGACGCTGCACGCTGCGGCGAAGATGTCGGAGCGGTACATCACCGATCGCTTCCTGCCGGATAAGGCGATCGACGTCATCGATGAGGCGGGTGCGCGGGCACGTCTCGCGACGCAGGCGCCGCCGCCTGAAGTGACCGCGCTCAAGTCACAGCTCGACGGCGTCAATACCGAGAAAGAAGCCGCGGTGCGCGACCAGAACTTCGAGCGCGCCGCGTCGCTGCGGGATCGCGAGCGCGAGCTTCAGGGCGACATCCGCCGCGTGCAGGAGGACTGGGAGAAGCATCGCCAGTCGCACCGGCCCGTGCTTGGCGAGGAAGAAGTGTCGTTCATCGTCAGCCGGTGGACGGGCATTCCCGTGATGCGTCTGCAGGAAGCGGAGACCGCGCGGCTGCTGCGCATGGAAGAGGAGCTTCACGGTTCAGTCGTTGCGCAGGAAGAAGCGATCAAGGCGCTCTCCCGCTCGATCCGCCGGAGCCGTGCCGGGCTCAAGGATCCGAATCGTCCAATTGGCTCGTTCATTTTCTCCGGTCCGACCGGCGTGGGAAAAACGGAGCTGGCGAGGGCGCTGGCGAAGTTTCTCTTCGCCGACCCCGCGGCGCTGATTCGCGTCGACATGAGCGAGTACATGGAGAAGTTTTCGGTATCACGCCTGATCGGCGCACCCCCGGGATACGTCGGATACGAAGACTCGGGTACGCTCACCAAGGCTGTGCGGCGCAAGCCCTACAGCGTGGTGCTGCTC
>JALYOO010000098.1 GCA_030856845.1 Gemmatimonadota bacterium | reverse complement strand
GAACAGACCCTTCGCGCTCTCGAGGTCCGTATCTCGCGCAAGGTGAAGTACAGCGCTCGCACCTTCCCAAGTTCCGACAAGGAAGCCGTAAAAGGTGAGGTCGCCGGTAAACTCCTTCTGGCGCAAGCGAAAGTGCTTGAGCCGAAGCTCAAGCTCGGCCAAAGCGGATATCAAATCCGCGATGAGTTGCGGCACTGACTCTTCAGCAATTCCGCGAGCTTTCGGGCATCGATCGGATCGGTCTTCGAGCGGGCCTGCCAAATAAGCTTCACCTGACGAGCGTCAGCCACGCGTACGGCGTATCCGGCCGACTCGAGCCTATCGTGCAACCACTGCCAGTAAAGCGTTGCTTCCATTCCCACCGTCACCGGAGCCGCAAAGGCGGCGAGGAAGTAGACCAGTGCTTCGAGTGAGATTGGCATACGGCGTACTTCGCCGAGTATTGCACCGCCGGCGTCGAGGGCGCACGCCGTGATGTAGCGCTTATGCAGATCTAGTCCGACGAAAGTCATGGCAGCCTCCGAACGAATCTTCCTGAAGCTGTGCTCATCTCTGCTTCGCGGCGACTAGCCGCTAATCAGCATGACTTTCAATTTCATATAGTCGCGTTAGCGCGCTCACGAGACGTCACTATCCCATCGCTGTCCCCAGGTATTTCTCCGAGAAGGAGATGCCGGTACAGCCCAATCATGGATTTGCGCGAACTGATTTACCATTATCCCTGCCGGCGCGTCCCGACTCCTGATAGTAGGCCTCTATTGAGGAAGGGATGCCAACGTGCACTATATAGCGCACGTTCGGCTTGTCGACCCCCATGCCAAACGATTTGGTAGCAACTAATAGCGTGGTCTCGTTGTTCTTGAATCGCCGCGCGTTTTCTCGCTTAAGCTGGTCAAAGTCCCGATAACCCTTCGGTGCGCTCCCCGAATAGATGGGCGCCTCGCCGCATTACTGACGCATCGGCTCGCTGCTGGCCGCGAAACGGCTGGCAGCAGGAAGGTTCTGTTCTGTTTTGTTTCTTCGCTCGATCAGCCGCAGCAGCATCGGCGTAAAGATGAGCTGCATAGCCAGCTCCATCTTGCCGCCCGGCACCACCAGCGTGTTTGCGCGCGACATGAATGAGTCGTGCAGCATGGTGAGCAGATACGGAAAGTCGAGTCCGCGCGGATCGGAGAACCGGATCACCACAAGGCTCTCGTCGGCCGTGGGAATTGTGCGCGCAATGAACGGATTCGATGTATCGACGACTGGCACACGCTGAAAGTTTATATGCGTGCGCGTGAACTGCGGGCAGATGTAATGCACGTAGTCGTGCATGCGCCGAAGAATGACATCCGTAACCGCGTCGGTCGAATACCCGCGCGTGCTCTTGTCACGGTGAACCTTCTGAATCCATTCCAGGTTCACCACGGGCACTACGCCAATCAGCAGGTCGGCGTGACGCGCTACGTCCACGGACGCCGTCGTCACACCGCCGTGCAGCCCTTCGTAGAACAGCATTTCACTGTGCGGCACCGGCTCCCACGGTGTAAAGGTGCCTGGCTCCTGACCGTACGGCGCAGCTTCCTCGTCGGTGTGAAGGTACTTGCGATACCTTCCGCAACCTGACTCACCGTAGCTGCAGAACAATGCCTCGAGCTCGGCGAACAGGTTTGCCTCCTCGCCGAAGTGACTGAAGGTCTGCTGACCGGCGCTCTCCGCCTCTGCCATCGCTCTCTGCATTGCCGCGCGATCATACCGATGGAAGCTATCCCCTTCGATCACCGCGGCACTAATACGCTCGCGCCGGAAGATCGTCTCGAATGTCCGCGTCACCGAGCTGGTGCCGGCACCCGAGGAACCAGTAATCGATACAATTGGATGATTGATCGACATTCTCGCTCGATGGTCAGTCGGCGGGTGAGAACAGCCCGCGCTTGCCGAACAACTGCGCGTTGTAAGGGTCCCGCTGCCTCTCGCCATTACCTGGCCCGATGCGCTCGATGTCCCGCGATGACACAAGCTCAATCGCAGTCGGTTTGGCATGGTCCGGTGCAAAGACGCGGCTGCCGTGAACGTCCTCGGCCTCGAGCGTGGAGAGGTCTTCACGCGTCAATGCATGGTTCGCCGAGAAAAGCCGTGTCGCGTGGCGCAGCCGAATACGGTCCAGGGCGTTGCGGACTGACCGCGCGTTGGCGAAATGGGGTTGAGCTCGCCTGAGCTGCACATAACGCTCGAAAGCCGCGCTCGCACCGTCGTCAAAGGAATAGTTGAGTTTCTTCAGCATCAGCGCGGCGATCTGCAGCAGCTCCGCGTCGGAGTAGTCCGGGAAATCGACATGATGAGCGATGCGCGAGCTCATGCCGGGGTTACTGCTGAAGAACGCGTCCATGCGGTCATGGTATCCCGCGAGGATGACGACGAGATCGTCGCGCTGGTTCTCCATCACCTGAAGAAGAATCTCGATCGATTCCTGCCCGTAGTCGCGCTCGTTCTCCGGCCGGTAGAGGTAGTAGGCCTCGTCGATGAACAGAACGCCGCCCATCGCGCGCTTGACGATCTCTTTCGTCTTCGGAGCGGTGTGACCGATGTACTGGCCCACGAGATCGTCCCGCGTCACGACAACGAGGTGTCCCTTACGCAGATAGCCAAGTCGCCTGAGAATTTCGGCCATGCGCATCGCAACTGTGGTCTTGCCGGTGCCCGGGTTTCCGGTGAAGCACATGTGCAGTCCAGGTGGCTGCGACTGTAGCCCCTGACCGGCGCGCAGCTTGTCGATCACGAGCAGCGCCGCGGTATCACGAATGCGCGCCTTGACGGGTGCAAGCCCGATCAGCTCCTCGTCGATCTGGTCCAGCAAGACGCGCGCGCCCGACTCCTCGAAGAGAGCGCGCGGATCGGCCTCGCCTGCGACGCTGGGAAGTGTGTCCATTGGCTTATGAGCCCTCGGCTCAATAACGCGAGCCTTCGCTGTTCGCGTTCACCGCGTAGCTCTCGACGCTGTAGCGGATCCCGCGTCCCTCTCCCTCAGTGCGCACGAGTCGAAAGCCCGGCTCCTTCGCGGGCCGGTTTACGATGAACGACAGCTTCACTGACTCGGTGCCGCGAGTGGCGTCGAGCGCCGAGACGCGAATGTAATGATTGGGAAAAGTCGCTCGGCATCGCTCGATCTCGATTACGATCGAGGCCGCATCGTGCACATCGAACAGCGGCAGGCCGAACATCTCCCAGTACGTGTTGCGCGGATGTGGATCGTCCGTGTATTCGATACCGATCGCCCATTTCCGTGCGAGCGCATACCGAACCTGGCGGGCGATCTGCTCGTTGGTGAGGTCGGCCAGGAAGGAGAATGTGCCTTGTGTGATTCGCATGGCATTCTCCTCAGGAAGCGGTGGGTGTCGCGACAAAGTCGGGCGTATCGGTGGACTCGTAGTTGAAGCTCACGTCCTTCCACAGCTCGAGCGCGGCCTTGAGAGGCGAGCACCACAGTGCCGCGGCGTCGAGGATCTCGGGGCCCTCAGCGAGGTAGTCGCGCCCCTCATTGCGCGCGAGGATCATGGCCTCGAGCGCAACACGATTTGCGGTAGCACCCGCCTGAATTCCCTCTGGGTGCCCGATCGTGCCGCCACCGAACTGCAGCACAACGTCTTCGCCGAGGTGGTGGAGGAGCTGGTGCATCTGCCCGGCGTGGATGCCGCCGGAGGCCACCGGCATCACCTTGTTCAGTGACGCCCACGGCTGGTCGAAGAAGAGTCCGCGCTCGAGATTTTCTTTCGTTTCGGTCTCGCGCAGCGTGTCGTAGAAGCCGCGAATCATGTTCGGATCGCCCTCGAGCTTTCCGACGACCGTGCCTGCGTGGATGTGGTCGACTCCCGCCATGCGCATCCACTTGCAGATGACGCGGAAGTTCATGCCATGATTCTTCTGGCGCGAATAGGTCGAGTTGCCGGCGCGGTGGAGGTGAAGGATCATGTCATGGTTACGCGCCCACTTCGCCATCGACTGGATAGCCGTGTAGCCGATGACCAGGTCGATCATGATGATGACCGAACCAAGCGAGTGCGCGAACTCGGCTCGCTCGTACATCTCCTCCATCGTGCCCGCGGTGACGTTGAGGTAGTGTCCCTTTACCTCGCCCGTGGCCACCGACGCGCGGTTCACCGCCTCCATGCAGTAAAGGTAGCGGTCGCGCCAGTGCATGAACGGCTGCGAGTTGATGTTCTCGTCGTCCTTCACGAAGTCGAGGCCGCCTTTCAACGCCTCGTAGACGACGCGCCCGTAGTTACGTCCGGAAAGACCGAGCTTGGGCTTCGTCGTGGCGCCGAGGAGGGGGCGGCCGAACTTGTCGAGGCGTTCGCGCTCGACGATGATTCCAGTGGCGGGACCCTGGAACGTCTTGAGGTAAGCAACAGGGATGTGCATGTCCTCGAGACGCAGCGCCTTGATCGCCTTGAAACCGAACACGTTGCCGATGATCGACGCAGTGAGATTCGCGATGGACCCAGGCTCGAAGAGGTCGAGGTCGTACGCGATGTAGGCGAAGTACTGCTGCTCGGTTGTCGTGCCCGGGCCTGTCCCGGGGACCGCATCGACCTGGTATGCCTTCGCGCGGTAGACGTCGCACGCGGTGAGGCGATCGGTCCAGACCACGGTCCAGGTCGCTGTCGACGATTCTCCGGCAACCGCGGCCGCGGCTTCGATTGCGTCGACGCCTTCTTGCGGCGTAATGCGGAACATCGCCAGGATATCGGTTGGCGCGGGTACGTAGTCCGGATTCCAGTAACCCATCTGCGCGTACTTGAGCACGCCGGGCGTGTATCGCTTCTTCGCGTCGCCCACCGGGGGAGGCGCCGCGCCGTTCGACTTGGCCATTTGGCGCTCCGTCGCGAGTGGGATGGTTGTCATACCACGAAGGGTACCCGCGCTCAGAGATGATGTAAAATGAATTGTTTTGCGTGATGTATTGTGTTTGGCTAATATCAGGGCATGTCTCTCTTCCTCAGGAACACGACCTTCAGTCAATTGGCGGCATTGGACGCGGTTGCGCGGCTCGGCAGCGTGTCGCGCGCGGCGTACGAGCTGAACCGCACGCAGCCCGCAGTGTCGATTCAGATCAAGCTGCTCGAGGAGCTGGCGGGCGCGCCGTTATTACAGCGAAGTGGTCGTGGCATACGGCTCACGGAGACGGGCGGCGTGCTGGCCAGTTATGCGAGCCGTATCCTCTCGCTATGGCGGGAGGCGGGCGATGAGATGGAAACCCTGAGTGGAGCTTTCGCGGGGGCGCTCAGGGTGGGCGCGGTCACCACGGCGGAATATCTGCTTCCACCGCTGCTGGTAACGTTCGCGAACGACAACCCGAAGGTGAGCGTTACGCTGCACGTCGGCAATCGCGATGCAATCGTGCGGATGCTGGCCGGTCATGAGATCGATCTCGCAATCATGGGCCGGCCGCCGACGGAGCTCCGCACTGTTTCCAGCACGTTTGCGAAGCATCCAATGGGATTCATTGCCGCGCCGGATCATCCGCTCATCAGAAAGCGCCGACTCGGTCTCGCTGGGCTGGCGGGAGAGCACATGCTCGTGCGCGAGCGCGGTTCAGGTACTCGCGCGAATGTCGAGCGGCTGTTCAAGCAGGCTGGACTGACCCTTCGCGTCGGTTCCGAGCTCTCGAGCAACGAAGCCATTAAGCAGATGACAGCCGCCGGATTCGGGATTGGCTTTCTCTCTCTCCATACTTGCGCCCTGGAGCTTGCAACCGGCGTCGTCGCCCTGTTGCCGCTCGCCAATAACCCGATCGCGCGCGAATGGTACGTGATACATGCCAAGGGGCGGCAGGTACCGCGCGTCGCCGCGGCCTTCGAGGAGTTTCTGACGGCTCGCGCTCAAGCCGAAATTGATCGCCACCTCGGCCGGTATTAGCCGAGAAACGAAACAGAACTGACGTCCTCCCCGAAGTCGGAGCGTTTCGTAGGTTGTGAGTCCTGATCCGCCGAGAGGCGGGGAGGACTGATGAAGAGGACGAGATTTACCGAGGAGCAGATCATCGGCGTGCTCCACGAGGCTCTAGGCGCGGTGTCGATCCGCGAGGTCTGCCGGAAGCACGGGATCACGGAGCAGACGTTCTTTCCGCTGGAGAGCGAAGTACGGCGGGCTCGAGGTCAGCGAAGCGAGGCGACTCAAGGGGCTGGAGGATGAGAACCGCCGGTTGAAGAAACTGGTGGCTGAGCTGTCGGTCGACAACGCGATGCTCAAAGATGTCGTGGGACGAAAGTGGTGACGACCAGACAGCGGCGCGGCGTCGTCACCCATTTGCTCGAAGGGTTTTCAACGAGCGCGCGCCGGGCATGTGAGCTGGTCGGCCTCAGCCGGTCCCGCTGGCACTATCAGCCGCAGATGCCGAGCCACGAGGATCTGCGCGAGAGCGCTTGCGCGAGCTGGCGGCCAAGAGGCCACGCTGGAGGTACGAGCGGGTTCACATCCTGCTCAAGCGGGGAGGCCGGCTGGTAAATCATAAGCTGGTTCTGAGGCTTTACCGCGAGGAAGGCTTGGCCGTAGCTCGCAGGCGACGGCAGAAGCGGGTCTCGGTGCCAGGTGTGCCGCTGCCCGCTCCCCGCCTTCCGAACGAGAGGTGGAGCATGGACTTCGTTTCGGATGCACTGGCCGACGGGAGGCGGTTCCGTTGCTTCACCATCGTCGACGACATGACGCGAGAGTGCCAGGCGATCGAGGTGTCCAATTCCTTGCCGGCGCTTCGCGTGATCCAGGTGCTCGATCGTCTGGCTCTCACGGAGGTCTTCCGCGGAGCATCGTCTGCGACAACGGGCCTGAGTTCTCGGGCAGGGCACTCGATCTCTGGGCTCATAACCACGGCGTCGCACTTCAATTCATCAGACTGGGGAAGCCGGTGGGAAAGCCGGTTGAGAATGCGTTCATCGAAAGCTTTAACGGGAGATTCCGGGAAGAATGCTTGAGCACGGAGTGGTTCACGAGCCTCGCTCATGCTCAACACGCAGTGGAGACCTGGCGACGCCACTACAACGAGGCTCGGCCGCATAGCGGGCTCGCTGGCAGAACCCCCACTGAGTTTGCAAGAGAGCTCGAAAGGAAGACAATTCACCCCAACGACTCACAGCCTGAGTGACTCCGCATCGGGGAGGACGTCATTATGCCGCACGTCGTGATGAAGCGTGTGGCTCATACCGACAAAGGCAATACGTGAATGGCTGCTGCGAACCCCAAGGCGTCGTATGCTCTTTCCGTCGGCTCTCCAGGAACCGGAAGTCGCCCCCGAACTCGCTGTGAAGCACATGAGCTGAATAGCGCGACACGTTAAGGCCGCTGCACCGTGTCGGACCATCCTCCGCAAAGGTGGCTACGAGTACGTGCCCACCCGGCCGCACCGCGTGGCGGACCTGTTTGACGTAGCGTGCGCGATCGGTTGCGTCAGTGAGGAAATGAAATACCGCCCGGTCATGCCATACATCGAACGTCCCCGCGTCGAACTCCGCCTCGAGAACGTCCGCTGCACGCCAAGTCACCGACTCTTAAGTCATTGAGAGTCGCTTCTTCGCTTGTGCAAGCGCGGCCGAGGAGATATCCAGCAAGGTGATTCGCCTATACCCCGCTTCGAGCAAACCATCCACCAATGTGGAGGCACCGGCGCCCACATCGATGATCGCCGCGTCGAGAGCCGGGGCCGCTTGTCGAATCAATTCGAGGGACAATGTCGCCTCCGGTTCGAACCAACTCACTTCGTCCGGTCCGTTCGCGCGATAGACTCGCTCCCAATGCTCTTTCGGGTCCATTCGTATTCTCACCTGCGCTGTGATGACGGCATAACGCCTTCAGCTAGTTGGGATGAAGCGGCTGGACCTCCACGGTGACGTGGTGGCAAGCTTCGCCCCACACATATCGACGTGCTCATCGTCTTGCGACGAGGCACAAACCGGGAGGCCAGCCTAGTGAATACGATAGGACTCGATCTTCACAAGCGCGAGAGCCAACTCTGCATCAGTCACGACGACGGCACGATCACCGAACGTCGGATCGCCACGACCAGGGAGCGATTCAGTGCGGTGCTGGGAGATCTGCCAAGTTCGCGAATTCTTCTCGAGGCGAGTACCGAGAGTGAGTGGGTCGCCCGACACCTGGAATCGCTTGGCCACGAAGTGATCGTCGCTGACCCCAACTTTGCTCCGATGTATGCGACCCGGTCTCGGCGCACCAAGACCGACCGGCGGGATGCGAAGACGCTGATGGAGGCCTGTCGGCTCGGAGCATACCGTCCGGCTCATCGGGTGTCAGATGCGAGGCGGCATGTTCGAGCCCAGCTCGCAGTGCGTGAGGCTCTGGTGCGGACGAGAACACGATATATCTCGATCACCAAGTCACTGGTGAGACGTGACGGACTCAGAGTCGCCGGCAGCGAATCGCATCTTGTGGCCAAGCGTATCGAGGCGCTCCAGATGTCAGGCGCACTGGCAATCGAGCTCACACCTCTCTTCACGATACTGGCTCCGATCAATGAGCAGATCGCCACCGCCGATCGCGAACTTGCTCTACTGTGCAAGGAAGATCAGACCGTGGCACTTCTTGCTACAGCACCGGCGATCGGACCTGTCACCGCCGCTGCGGTGGTCTCCACTGTCGACGACATCGCACGGTTCAAGTCGGCGCATCAGTTTGAGGCCTTCCTTGGTTTGGTACCGGGAGAGCGGAGCTCGGGTGAGAAGCGACGGATTGGCAGGGTCACGAAGGCGGGTAACTCAAGAGTGCGCTACCTGCTGGTCGAAGCAGCGTGGCGAATTATGCGATCGAAATCAGAGGAGACCGCAGCAC
>JALYOO010000050.1 GCA_030856845.1 Gemmatimonadota bacterium | reverse complement strand
GGTCGACGTAGAACTGAGCCGACTGGGCGGCTTCACCCCCGCCGACGGTGATGCCGAGCTGCGCGGCAATTCCCGTCAGCTGCGTCTGCCCGCGCGCACCCTTCGGCATGAACTGCGCTTCAGACGTGTAGGTCTTCGCGGACCTGATGCTCTTCAAGCCGGCGTTGAATCCGAACGCGAGCGCGAGGATGATGATCATCACGCGGTTGCGCAGAAGCACGTTCACCAGATTCACGACGGATATCTGGGAAGCGGGCCGCACCCCCGCGATGACGCCCTCTCGCGTGTCCGGCGGCGGCACTCCGAGCGGCTCGGTCGTTCGCGGGCGTGTCAACCCGCCAGCCTCGCCAGCCTGGCCTCCTCCGCCTCCAGAAACCACGCGTACGTGGATCGGATCCCTTCCTCCAGCGAGTAATGCGGCGCCCAGCCCGTGGCGCGAATGAGCGACGAATCCAGCAGCTTCTGCGGAGTTCCGTCGGGCTTGGACGTGTCCCACTCCACCTGCCCATCGTAACCGACAACCCTGGCGATCGTCTCCGCGAGCTCCTTGATGGTGAGGTCCGAGCCCGAGCCGACATTGTACAGACCCGTTACGCCGGACTCCATCAGCGTGATGGCGGCGTTCGCCGCGTCATCCACATGCAGAAACTCGCGCCTTGCGGTCCCGTGACCCCAGAGGTTCACCGTCGCCTCCCGCCCCGCCCGCCTCTCCTCATGCGCGTCGTGGAACTTGCGCATGAGGGCGGGCAGCACGTGCGACGTTTCCAGGTCGAAGTTGTCGTGCGGGCCGTACAGGTTCGTCGGCATCAGCGATACCCACTGCTTTCCGAACTGGGCGTTGGCGGTCTCGACTAGCTTCAATCCCGCAATCTTCGCGATTGCGTAAGGCTCGTTGGTCTCCTCGAGGGGGCCGGTGAGGAGATGGCTCTCGCTGATCGGCTGCGGCGCCAGCCGCGGATAGATGCAGGAGCTGCCGAAGAACACGACGCGGTCGACCCCTGACTTGAGCGCCGAGCCGAGAAGGTTGGTCTGGATGACGAGATTCTCATACAGAAAGTCGAACCGATAACTGTTGTTGGCATTGATCCCGCCGACCTTTGCGGCGGCCACGAACACGATATCAGGCTTCTGGTCGTCGAAGAATCGCCGCACGGCCGCCTGGTCAAGCAGGTCCAGCTGGCTTCGGGTTCGCACGATCGGCGCGGGATAGCCCGCGGCTTCGAGGCCGCGCATCACCGCCGATCCGACGAGCCCCCGGTGTCCCGCGACAAAGCACTTCCGTCCAGCACGCACGGTCACTTGACGAGCGCGTGCAACGCGGCGTACGAGGATTCCACAGTGAACGGCACACCCGACTGCACCGCTGCGAGATCGGCGTCGACCATCATCTCCACAAGCTCCGAAAACCCGACCGTCGGCGTCCAGCCCAGGTCGCGCTTCGCCTTCGATGCATCTCCGATCAGAAGATCGACTTCCGTCGGCCGGTAATAGCGCTCGTCGATCGCGACGACCTCGCGGCCGGTACGCGAGTCAACGCCGATTTCCTTCTCACCCTCTCCGCTGAACTCGAGATCCATGCCTACTCGCGCGAACGCGCACTTGCAGAAATCCCGCACGGTGTGCGCCTCACCGGTGGCCAGCACATAGTCCCCCGCCACGGGATGCTGCACCATCCGCCACATGCCTTCGACATAATCGCCGGCGAATCCCCAGTCCCGCCGGGCGTGCAGGTTTCCGAGGAAAAGCCGGCCCTGCTGCCCTTCGCTGATGCGCACCGCCGCCATCGTGATCTTGCGGGTGACGAATGTCTCGCCGCGGATCGGCGATTCGTGGTTGAACAGGATCCCCGACGAAGCGTGCAGATCGTACGCCTCACGGTAGTTGACTGTGATCCAGTGGGCATAAAGCTTCGCCACTCCGTAGGGCGAACGGGGATAGAACGGCGTCGTCTCGCTCTGTGGAATCGCCTGCACCTTGCCGAACATCTCGGATGTGGACGCCTGGTAGAACTTCACCCGGCCGAGCATTCCGAGAATCCGCAGTGCCTCCAGCATGCGAAGCGTGCCGAGTCCGTCGGCATTGCCGGTGTACTCGGGTGTTTCGAACGAAACCTGAACGTGGCTCTGCGCCGCCAGGTTGTAGATCTCGTCGGGCTGCGATTCCTGAATGATGCGGATCAGGTTGGTCGCGTCGGTGA
>JALYOO010000049.1 GCA_030856845.1 Gemmatimonadota bacterium | reverse complement strand
GCCTCACGCGGCATGTGTCTCGCAAGGACTATTCGGCCATCTATCGGGGAATCGAGAGGCTGCTCTCTCGCTTCCCCTTCGCACGTGTCCGCCGGCACAGTTCGCCCGGCAATGTTGAGGGTTGAGGCCAGATGGAAGACCGCGTCCAGAATGAAGTGCTCAGTGTCCGGGACGAACCGCATTCGTCGCATTCTCAGCGCCTGTATTTGGCGGGAGCCGGCGCCGGTTTGGTGGCCGGCACGGTGATGGCAATGGCCATGATGATGTTCGCCATCTCCCGCCATCAGAGCATCTGGACCATGCCCAACCTCATAGCCGCGATGTGGTTCGGGCCACCCGTCGCAACCGGTCAGCCCGGATTTCCCACAATCGCCGGATTTCTGACCCATGAAGTGACGAGCATCCTTATGGGCATGATTGCGCTCGCGTGGGTCGCGGGTTTGACCGGACGTCGGCTTTTCCTTGCGTCGCTTGCGTATGCCCTCGCTTCATATCCGCTGGTTTTTTCTACCGTAATCAGCTGGGCCAACCCTGCCATGTATCAGCGAGCCCCGATGATTGATATGACGTGGGGACACATGATTTACGGAATGGTGTTCGCCGTTGCTTACACGTTCATTGTGAGAAGAAGCGAGAAGACAACCGATTGAAGCGGGTCCAGTGCACCCCCGTTATCGCGCTTCAGCGCTGCGGTGCCGCAGCGCTCACGCGCCACACGCTGTTGCCAACGTCGTCCGCAACGAGCAATCCTCCAAGCCGATCGACCGCAACGCCGACTGGCCGTCCCATGGCTTTCCCATCGCTCGTGATGAAGCCGCCCAGCACATCGACCGGTGGACCCGATGGTCGTCCCGCCGTAAACGGCACGAAGATGACCTTGTAGCCGCTTCGCGGTTTTCTGTTCCACGAGCCGTGTTGACCCACGAACATGCCATCCGCAAACGCCGGTGACAGACGGTTGCCTGCGGAAAACGCCAGGCCCAGCGATGCAGTGTGATTGCCGAGAGCGTAATCAGGCACGATGGCCTTCGCGATGAGATCGGGCCGCTGCGTCTTTACCCGCTCGTCCACGTGCGGGCCGAAATAGCTGTATGGCCATCCATAGAACGCCCCGTCGCGTACGGCGGTCATGTAATCGGGAACGAGATCGCCTCCAAGCTCATCGCGCTCATTGACGGACACCCACAGCGCGGCCGTTGACGGCTCCCACGCGAGGCCAACTGGATTACGAAGGCCCGATGCATACACTCTGTGCGCGCCGGTCTTCGTGTCGACTTCCCAGACCGACGCCCGACCGGCTTCAGCCGCAATACCGTTCTCGGCGACATTGCTGTTCGATCCCACACCTACGTAGAGCTTCGAACCGTCGGGAGATGCGATCACACTCTTCGTCCAATGGTGATTGATCCGTCCCGCGGGAAGAGCCACGAGGTGCGTGCCGGGAGATGAAATTATTGTGTCTCCCTCGCTGTAAGGGAATTTTACCAGTGCATCCGTGTTGGCAACGATCAGATTCGAATCGACCAGCGTGACTCCGAAAGGGGAATTCAGGCCGGCCAGGAAAACAGATTTGAGGTCCGCGACGCCATCACCATTGACATCGCGGTGGAGCGAAATGCGGTTCGGACTCGGTACGGCACCCCCCGCCTTTTCCTGAAAGTGCTTAAAGAACCATCCCTTGATGCCGGTGTTATCGTCAGGCCGCGTCGGTGCATTCGTCTCGGAGACGAGTACGTCGCCGTTGGGAAGGACGTAGATGAAGCGTGGATGTACGAGGCCGGTGGCGAACGCTGTTACTGAAAGCCCGGAGGCGGGGGTGGGTTTCTGGCCAACCGACCAATGAATCGCATTAACCACATTGATGGTCGGGATCAGCGCATGTTGCGGCGCGGGAAGCACCGGCGCGGGCCCGAATCCAGCCGAAATCGGAAGAGACGCCTTATCCCCGCATCCCATCATCAGGCCAATCGAGACAACGAAAGAGGTCACGCATATCGTACCCCGACCGTTATGAACCCGCCTGAATCTCTTCATGGTAACTCCGTTGGGCCGGCTTTCGTGGTCAACCGGTTTCTGTTTCCCCAATTGCACAACTCATTCCGGGAGGTGGAATTACATTGACGAGTCGCATTCCATTGCCGTGTCAAACCTTACGGGAACCACCGCGGGGTACGGCGTATTGATATTCCGCCGCCGGCTCGTCGCCGACCGGCCGTCGGCCGACGAACGCGACTGTTCCGCGGGCGGCGCCTCTTGCAGGAACTACTTAGTTGAATACGGGCGCGAACCTGGATCGCACGCTCCCGGGCGCACGCGTGGTCGGGCCCCTTTTTAGAGTCAATCGCTGGGCTCACGGCAGCAGCGCGAGACGTTACTCCTGGTCCCCACCCCGTTCCTGAGTCAGGGGATCTGCAACTTTTCGAACTGATGCCGATCTTGTTCGACAACTCCGACTTGCCAGTCTCCAGGAGCTCGTCATTGAGTGCATCCATTCGCTCGATCACACGTTGAATGAGTTACGACTGAATACTCCACCAGATCGGCGTCGCAAAAATGATGATGTCGCTTCGGAGAATTTTCTCGAGTATGTGCGGCCATTCGTCTCCCGCACCCATATCGCTCTCGACCCCGGCTTCAACTCATGGCCCACCAGTCGCACTAGCTCGCACTCGACGTTCCGCCGTCTTAGCTCCTCGAATAGCAGTTTCACCAGAGTCTCGGTGTTCGACAATTCCCCGCGTGGCTTTAGAGTGCCGAGAAGGGCAATCGCAGTTAAGACTGAGCGGGAATCGCTGCCCGCTCCCTGTTTACTGCCGGTCGAATTCAAGTTCATCTCCCCTCTCAAACCAGAACAATCTGGTCAGGATAATCCATGCGATGCGCGCCACAAGCACCAAGTCCTGGCCACGCAGGAAAGTTCCCATCCGCCCCGGGAACAAAATCGACCCCTTGTGACTTACCTCGTACAACCTTCTCAGAGCTGGCTAATGGAACGCAAGTGGGGGCGCGCAGTCGCCGGTGGACTTGCTGGTACGCTTCTTATGACAGCGGTGGGACTCTGGATTGCGCCAATGATGGGCATCCCGCGAATGAATCCGGCGGCCATGCTCGCTGGAGCAATGGGGGGCAGGGCTGCGCTCGGATGGGTGGGCTATCTGATGATTGGCGTGGTTCTGGCGCTGATTAATGCCATCGCTTCGCCACACCTTCCCGGACCGCCAGCTGCGCGCGGAGCCCTCTATGGACTTTTTCCTTGGATCGTCGCGACGATCGCCGTGATGCCGATGATGGGAATGGGAGTGTTCGGCGGTTCTGCAGTTCCCGCAATCGGGGGTCTCATCGGGCATCTCGTTTACGGCGCCACTCTTGGCTCAGTGTATGGACAACCTGATCCCGCCGCACACGACAGGCCTGTCCACGCGTGAAAATAGGCAACGCCGCCGTTTGAGGAGATAGATGAAACAATCCGCTGATTCGATACGATGACCATTGTGATGTCCCAGCAGTCGGCGGCGTTAGCAGACGCCTACACCGCCATTCGCGCACAGACGGTGGCACTGTGCGCGCCGCTTGAAATCGAAGACTATGTCGTCAGCTCGATGCCTGATGTCAGCCCCGCGAAGTGGCACCTGGCGCATACAACCTGGTTCTTCGAAACGTTCGTACTCTCGAAGCACCAGGCCGGCTATCGTTCATGTGACGAACGATACGCGTATCTATTCAACTCGTATTATGTCCAGGCCGGCGAGCGGCACTGCCGCGCGCAACGCGGCCTCGCGACTCGTCCCACAGTTCCGGAGGTGATGGCTTACCGCGAGTACGTAGACTATGCGATGCTCGGACTGATTCGAGAGATCGCTTCCGATGTCGATCATCCGGCAGCGGAGTTGATAACCCTCGGATTGAATCATGAGCAGCAGCATCAGGAGCTGCTGCTCACCGACATAAAGCATGTATTCTGGATGAACCCGCTTCGTCCCGTTTACCGAGCGCGACCAGCTCTAGCCTTGCCGCCCTCCGAGATTCGCTGGCATGAAGTAAAGGAAGGCACCTATCCGATCGGGCATCGTGGCGATGGATTCGCTTACGATAATGAGGGCCCGCGGCATCGTGTTTTCGTTGAGCCTTATCGGATCGCTTCGCGACTCGTCACCAACCGCGAGTACCGCGAGTTCATCGAAGACAACGGCTATCATCGACCCGAGCTCTGGCTCTCGGCGGGTTTCGCCGGGGTGCAGGAACAAGGCTGGGAAGCACCGCTGTATTGGGAGCATCAGCGCGATTCGGGCTGGACAGAGTTTACGCTCTGCGGAAGCCGCTCCCTCGATGGTCCGGCGCAGCATGAACCTGTTTGTCACGTCAGCTACTACGAGGCAGACGCATTCGCACGGTGGACGGGTCACCGCCTTCCAACTGAGTTCGAGTGGGAAATCGCGGCTGGTGATGCGGCTGCGGAGGGGCATTTCGTTGAAGCGGAGCATTTCCATCCGGTATCTGGAGAGATTCGAGACAGGTCCCTCGAGCAGTTGTATGGTGATACGTGGCAGTGGACACAGAGCGCATATCTCCCATTCCCCAACTACAGGCCGGCACAAGGCGCCATCGGCGAGTACAACGGTAAGTGGATGGCCGACCAGTGGGTCCTCCGCGGCGCCAGTTGCGCGACGCCGCGCTCACACGCGCGCCTAACTTACCGAAACTTTTTTCCTTCAGGCGCTCGCTGGCAATTCTCGGGGATCCGGCTTGCGGACGCTTCCGAGCTCTACGCATGACGGCGCGCCCCGATAGAAAAGGCATTGAATCGAATGCGCGCTCCGCGTTGGAGACTGATCTTGCCGGCGAAGTACTTCGTGGTCTTGCAAGCTCGCCAAAGACGCTTCCACCGAAACTGTTTTACGATGACGCCGGCGCATCACTCTTTGAACGAATCTGCACATTACCCGAGTATTACCTGACCCGCGCGGAAAACGAGATACTCCGCGCGCGCGCCGGCGAAATTGCATCACTTTCGGGGCCACACTCGGTCCTGGTAGAGTATGGCAGCGGAGCCGGCCTGAAGGTCCGGCTGTTACTGAGCGCTCTTGACCGGCCAGCCGCTTACGTGCCGATCGACATATCAGGAGAGCAACTCGCGCGGGTTTCGAGGGAGATCAGCGCGGAACACCCGGAAATGAGCGTTCATCCCCTGCACGCCGATTACATCTCAGCGCTCACACTTCCGGTACTCCCCGATACGTTGCGCAGGATCGCATTCTTCCCCGGGTCGACGATCGGCAATTGTCAACCAGCGGAAGCGGAGAGATTTCTCGCGCGCATTCGTCGGGCGGTCGGTGAGGACGGAGCGCTGCTGATTGGCGTCGATCGGGTCAAGTCCCCGGAGGTTCTTAACGCCGCCTACAACGACGCACAGGGAGTGACAGCGGCGTTCAACCTGAACGTGCTCCGAAGAATCAATCGCGAGATGGAAGCTGACTTCAGACTGGAACAGTTCCAGCATCGCGCATTTTTTGACGAGGCAGCTTCACGAATCGAGATGCATCTGGAGAGCAGGCTGCGGCAGACGGTCACCGTTGCCGGTATGCGCTTCCGGTTCGAACGCGGCGAGACGGTGTGGACCGAATCATCGTACAAATACGACTGGCCGCGGCTGCAGCGCCTTGTATCATCTGCAGGCTTCGAGTTGAAACGCCTCTGGACTGACGAGGCAGACCTGTTCTGGGTCGCTTTTCTTACCACGGCCTGACCGATGATTCCTCCCGGGAACGACATGCCCTGGCGCCTGGGAGACTTTCTCTGGCCAGATGCCATACTTCCCTAGCCGGTAACACAGTCAATGCCCTGGATCCCGATCGTTACACCGGACGCTGCTGAATAAGATTTGGCCGCGGCTTATCAGGAAGTAACGACCCGACGCGGTGGGGTCGCATCACGTGACGGCGCTCCGGAAACTTCTGCACGATGACCCGCTCATCGAAGCATTGCAAGCCGATCCGGCTTCGGCGCCCCTCGGCTCGCGGTGGCGCGCATTCGTCGACTACGCAATTCTCCTGGCGCGTTCACCGGGTTCGGTGGGCGAACGCGATATTGCGCCTCTGCGCAACGCTGGCCTGTCCGACCGCGGCATTCACGATCTCGCTGCGGTAGCCGCGTATTACAATGTCGTCAACCGGATTGCGCTGGGCCTCGGTGTCGAGCTGGAGAAGGAGCGACCGGTGAATTAGATCACCTGCTCGCTCGGCTCCAGTTTCACATTGCCGCGACCGGCCGCCTCCGACTCGCAAGGCGAGCGTGAACCCACCCCGCCACAACGCCCTTTCACCATGGCCTCCGGCTCAAAGATCGGCGGCAACGGCCGCAGCCGGTTCGGCAATCACGTGCGAGCCCAGTCGAACTGTGGAGTGTTGATTGCCGGCAACTGCACCATCGTCACTCGCACACGCCTGCCGTCGTGAATCAACTCGCTCCGGAGCGAATTGGTGAAGCCCTTTAATTGCATGCTCGCAGCGCAGTAGGCCGACTGCAAGGGAATGCTACGGTGCGAAAGGTTCGAGCCGACTTGAATTACGATGCGCGGTCCCGCCGCGTCATATGCTCGAGTGCCGCGAGAGTGCGGTATACATATCCGAGGTATGTTTTTCAGTCAGACGTCGAAACTCCTGCGGGGTGATGGCCTGCATGGGCGCGAATACCGACGTCATGGCGTCGCTGATCCAGATATCGATCGGGCCGAGTCGCTCTTCAACTATCGACGCTCCCCGGTACATCGCTTCGTAATCGGCAACGTCCATCGGCGGCACGACAGTTTCCGCCTTCGACAAGCGGAGTTCGAAGGAGTGAAGAGAAAGCATCGACAGCCGCCAAACTTTCACCCCCATGAGGGCGGCCCAGGCCTTTGCGTGCTCTTCTGGGCAGGAGCCCGCGCGCCAGCATCATTGCCGTCTGACTGCCGTTACGGACGCCTGTGGGCTCTACTCCGGATGGGAGCCCGGCGTCATGATGCCCACCTCAGCCGACGCTATGCGTCTGGCCGACGACCGCCAGCGCAGATGCTGCGGCGTCACGCGCCGTTCGACAACTGCGAGCAGACCATCCACGACCAGCGCGAGCGCAGCGGCGGGCAG
>JALYOO010000048.1 GCA_030856845.1 Gemmatimonadota bacterium | reverse complement strand
TCGAGGGAGCCTTTTTACGGTCACACTGCCACTGCCGCCGCCGAGGCCGGCGACATGAAAAATGGATTAAGTCGGATTTCATTGATTCTTAATCTTGCCGGCATTACCAACGCGGACCGGTCGGAATAAGCTACATGTCACCCACACTTTCCTCGGTGATTCCATGTTCAATCAGCTGATCGAGTCGAAGCCACACAAACAGAAGATGGCGGGCGGCACATTGTTCAGCATCGTGATGCACGGTGCGCTTGGCATTGCCGCTGTGGTTGCCACCGCGCGAGCCGGCATCGCTGACGACAAGACGAAAGCGGAGAAAATCCAGTTCGTCGAAATGAAGAAGGAGCCGCCTCCGCCAAAGCCCAAGGAGCCGCCTCCTCCGCCGCCGAAGGAAGTCGTGATGAAGGCTCCTCCGCCGAAGGGCTTCCAGGTTCTCCGCGCTCCGGTCGACATCCCGATCAAGATTCCCGATATCGATCTCAGCAAGAAAGTCACTGACGAAGCCGACTTCAGCGGAAAGGGCGTGAAGGGTGGTATCGCCAAGGGTGTCGAAGGCGGAACGCCGACGAAGATCGACGACAATCAGACGTACTTCGAGTTCCAGGTGGAGAAGCCGGTAGCACAAATCCCGGGTACTGGTTCTCCGCGATATCCCGATGCATTGCGCTCGTCTGGCGTCGAGGGTGAAGTCCAGGCGCAATTCGTCGTCAACGAATCTGGAAAGGCCGAACCCAGCACTTTCAAGGTGCTGAAGGCGACGAACGATCTGTTCGCCAGCGCCGTCCGCGCAGCACTGCCGAACATGCGGTTCTACGCCGCGGAAGTTGGCGGCAAGAAAGTGAAGCAGCTCGTGCAGCAGAGTTTCCAGTTCAAGCTGGACCGGTAGCATACCGAAGGATCGCAGGAAAACGCAGGAACAATGAAGCGAATAGGCTAGCCGGCGAACGACCACCCAACCAACGGAGAACAAGGAGCTATGCAACTCTCGCTAATGGACCTCTGGGGCCAGATGATGGGCTTCGCGCGAGGCATCGTCTTTACCCTCGCAATCATGTCGATCTGGTCGCTATCCATCACGATCAAGAAGTGGTGGGACCTTCGGAAAGCGCAGTCGGAAACGCGCAAGTTCGCTCCTGAGTTCTCGCAGTTCCTCGAGGAAGACAATCTCAACGAAGCGGTCACTCTCTCCGAGAAGTACAAGAAGTCGCACGTCGCGCGCGTTCTTGGCGGCGCTCTCACCGAGATCAAGCCGCTCATTCAGGATGGTACGGTCAGCGTCGGTGACATCAACTCGGCCGAGCGCGCAGTCGAGCGCGAAATGCTGATGACGGTCACTGATCTCAAGCGCGGCCTCGGCATCCTTGCGACCGTCGGCGCGACGGCTCCGTTCGTGGGACTGCTGGGAACCACCATGGGAATCGTGAACGCGTTCGTTGGAATGGCGTCGTCGGGCTCGGGCGGACTTTCCGCCATCTCCGCCGGTGTCGCCGAGGCGCTCATCACGACCGCTTTCGGACTCATCGTCGCCATCCCCGCGGTGTGGGCGTACAACTATTTCCAGGTGAAGATCGACAATCTCACCGCCGAGATGACGTACACGTCGAAGGAAATGATCGACTACATGATCAAGAACGTGAGCGGCGAGTTCGGCCGGTCGCGCTTTACCCGCGAGTTCAACACGACCGCATCGAGCGGATCCGCGCCAATCTCGCAGTAAGGGAAAGGAGACACTATGGCAATGTCAGTTGGCGCCGGCGGCTCGGTAAAAGCCGAGCCGAACGTCGTGCCGATGATCGACATCATGCTGGTGCTGCTTATCATCTTCATGCTTGTCGTGCCGAGCATCAGTGCGGGATTTCAGGCAGTGCCGCCGCAGGGAGTTAATCTCAAGCCGCATCCTGAAGAGGATCGCGACCAGGTTCTCGGTATCGATGCCGATGGCCAGTATTTCCTGAACAAGGCGCCCATCGCGAACGCCGAGCTCGGGCAGCGCCTGAAGGCGATCTACGAGGCTCGTGAAGAAGACAAGCTGCTCTACATCAAGGCGCACAAGGACCTCGAATACGGAAAAGTCCTCGATGCCCTCGACATCGCCTCGAAGAACGACGTTCGTGTTACGGGGATGATCACTGACCAGCAGCCCGGCACGAAGTCGCTTATCGCGACAGATAACCTGATGGGCGGGGAAGCACCCGCGGCTCCCGCTGCACCCCCACCGGGAGGACCGCGCTGATGGCAGGAATGGCTGCAGGCACATCCGGACTCAAGAACGAGCCGAACGTAGTTCCAATGATTGACATTCTGCTCGTGCTGCTGATCATCTTCATGCTCGTGGTTCCGATGTCGCGGAAGGCAATCGACCTTCAGCTTCCGGATCCCACCGAGACCACGCAGAGCTCCAACCCTCCGCCGCAGATCGTACTTGAAGTACTTCCGGGCGACAAGTTCCTTGTGAACAAGGAGCCGATCACGAGGCCGCAGCTCGGCAAGCGGCTGAAAGAGATCTACGATCCGCGCCCGGAGAAGATCATCTTCGTGAAGGGGGCACCGAAGGGCGTGAAGTATTCCGATGTCATCTTCGCGATGGATGTCGCCCGCGGAGCAGGGGTGAAAGTGATCGGCGTTTCACCCAAGGACGCGCAGTAGGATTCGATATCGACCGCCGGTAGGAGTACCGAGCAGGAGAGAGGGGCGGTGGACTGGTGTCGCCGCCTCTCTCTTTTCGCATGCCCTCATCATCCTGCTCATTCTCTTTCCGATCGCCCGCACGAGCTTCGAAGGAACGCCGACCACTGGCGGAGGAGGGGCCGGGCCGGCGGGGGGCGGGGGAGGGGGCTCCGGCGGAAATCCGGGAGGGGGCGAGCAACGCCTGCAGTTCGTCCAGTTGAAGCCGACGGTGCCCGACGCGGCGACGCTTGTTGCCCCGCCCGTAAAGCCTGTGGAGCCACCGAAACCTGTGCCGACTCCGCCGGAGCCAGCGCCTCCTCCGGCCGTCCCCGTGGCGACCCCGCCGGCGGCGGCTGTCTCACCGGGAACAGGAACAGCAGGCACCGGAACGGGGAATGCGGGAACGGCGGGCGCAGGCCCGGGCAGCGGTGGCGGCATCGGCTCGGGAGTGGGCACCGGTACGGGAAGCGGGAATGGCCCAGGTACGGGAGGCGGACCCGGACTCTCGTACCCGCCAACGCCGACTCAATTCTTCCTGCCCCCGCTGCCCGCGCCGGCATCATTGCGCGGCTATCACCTCACCGCCTACTTCGACGTAGATGAGAAGGGCAAGTCGACTCTGCTCGGTTTCAATCCTTCGCGCGACGGGGGATACAACCGGCGGCTGAAAGAGGTGCTTCTCGCGCTGCGGTTTCGGCCGGGCGTCGGACTGGATGGAACGCCGATTCGGGATACCGTGGATATACAGTTCATTTTCTAAAACAACCCCGTGGGCCTGAGTCCTTTACCTGAATGAGGTGATTCAATTGGGTTTGTTGTGCGTTTGGCGTTTTGAGTGAAGCGCCGTGAGTGATTCGTGCGGGGTTATGCGTTCCCCGTTGAGCGGACTGCAGGGGCCAACACCACGCGAGACGCACAACGCTCAACTATAGACTCACGACCCGGACTCAAAGCGCATGGCGCGAAACGATATCTGCCGGGCGAGTGCCGCCCTGACTCGGGCGCGCGCAGGCGATCCGACGCTGCCGGCTTCAAACCGATCATTTTTTTGACGCGCGCAGTACTTTCGCCTTCACCTCATCGGCCCAGTTCAGCAC
>JALYOO010000033.1 GCA_030856845.1 Gemmatimonadota bacterium | reverse complement strand
GTTCGATGACACCTGTTTGAGAAAGATATCGGTGCCTCCGCTCGTCACGTACAGATTCACGCCCTGGGTGAGGTTGTTGGTGAATCGGATCGACACATCCGCGGCTCGAGCTGGGCCGGTGGTTACTTCTACCTGCCGCCCGGCGCAGGCTGACGCGGTTGTTGCGAGCACGAGCGCGAGTGTTGCCACGAGAGCTCTCATTGGAATACCTCCGGTTTGTTTCGCACTGCGGGGTCGGCAAAAGGGACGACAGTGCAAATCCCATGCTGGCGGTCGGGGCGTGGTATTCATGTTATCCACCATGATCCGTTCTCATGATGGCTTTCGTGAGCGGATTGTCGTGCCCCGGTCGGAATCTCAGACTCCCGTCCGCTGCCGCCGGCGCTCTGCCCGCACGCGGTCAGCCAGGTACATCTTGAGGAGGCTCTGATAGGGTACATCGTGCTCGTTGGCCAGAAGCTTCAGCGCGTGGCCACGCCCTCAGCGGTAACCGTCGCGAGCCCGACGACGCTGAGCGCGATGTACGCGAGCTCCATTCGCTCGCCGTTCGCATAGATTCTCGTTCATCACCGCTCTTACGTGATGGACCGTGTCTTGCGCCGACTGCGGATGCCGTCACCATGCTGCGCGTCCACGCGTCACCAGTCAGCCGTGATGAACGACCTTTCCGATAATTCTACGCGTCCCTCGCCCGCGATCCCGATGATTGCCCTTGACGGCTGTCGGATCGAGCGCGTCCTAGCTGCCGGCGTAGAGATCGTCGAAGCGCTCCCGAGAAACCGCTTCAGTCCCGCGAGCAACCCTGCCGCAGCTGAGGCCGACGATCTGTGCCACCGATACGCCGCGACGTGCAGAGCGTAAGAAACAGGAATAGCGATTCTGCATAGAACGTCAGCAGAAAGAAGCTGAAAGGATTCAGGAGAAGCCACACGCCGGGTTCCTCGACCAGGCGCCCTCGACGAGCACCATGCGCGAGTAGACTCATGAGAATCAGCGACCCCAGAGTCAGCACCTGCGACAGAAAAATTCCGGCGAGATTGGCGTGGCCCTTACCGCCGAGCAGGCGAGACAGGGCCGGATACAGTGGAAAGAAGTTGAAGCGACGGATCCGCATCCCCTTCGGTGCTATAGCCGACCGATGCGACCGCGCCGTAGTGTTCTCCATCCCATGTCGAAAGGGCTTCGACAGCGGTGCGCGCCCGCAAATGGATGCGCGTTGGCGGAGGCTCTCGATCGAGACTGACAACCGCAGTCACCCAGGCAAGAAGAACAGCGATGGCCCAAACGAGAACCAGTCGCCACCATCGGTCAGTTCGGTGTGCCGTAAAGCTCACTGGTTATCTGGTTGTTGCGAGTCGAGCAATGTAGTGAACCAATATGCGGCGTCGACAGGAAATGGATATTTGACAACCCACCGGTCCTGTGCCCGCTGTCAGGGCTTTTTTTTCAACAGCGATTGAGCTATCATGATACTATGAAAGCTATCAACCGCTTGGCGGGACTTCTTCGGACCGCGCGGGTGCGCGCGGCCGTTACCCAACGCGAGATGGCTCGGGTCGCAGGCACCACGCAATCGGTTGTTGCCAGAATCGAGAATGGCCAGACGAATCCTACCGTCGATACGATCGAACGCTTGTTGTCGGCGGCCGGGTTTACTCTCGGCATGGAGCTCGTCCCACGACTGCCGGCCGATCCGGTTGTAGAGGCGTTCCGGAAGGACATCGACCGCTCACTCTTGCTCCGAAACCTCGAGAAATCTCCTGACGAGCGGGTAAGGTCACTCCAGGCGCTGGCGCGTTTCGCCGATGAAGCGCAGCGCGCAGGGCGAGCGGCGGCCCGAAAAACAAAGTGACCGATTTCGCACGCCTGCTGGCGGCGCTTCACAGGTCACGGGTCGAATACATCATCATAGGCGGGGTTGCGGCCACGGTTCACGGCTCCAGCCGCCTTACCCAGGATGTGGACGTATGCTACGAGAGAGCAGACGCCAACCTCGATCGTATCGTCCGCGCGCTCCGTCCACTGGATCCATACCTTCGTGGGGTCCCGCGCGGGTTGCCGTTCCGGTGGTCGGCGGCAACGTTGTGCGCCGGTCTCAACTTCACTCTCACCACCGTTGCCGGCGATATCGACCTGCTTGGTGAAGTGACAGGTGGCGGCCGATATTCGGACATGATCGATCATACAATCGATGTTGCTCTCTTCGGGCACTTGACGAAAGTTCTCAGCCTTGAATGGCTGATCGCGACGAAACGGGCCGCCGGCCGGCCTCGCGACCTTGAAGCAATCGCCGAGCTGGAGACGCTGCGCGAGGAGATCAGAAAACACCGAAGGTAGTTTCTCTCGGCAGCAGCC
>JALYOO010000015.1 GCA_030856845.1 Gemmatimonadota bacterium | reverse complement strand
ATGAGGAAAACGACTACGGGCTCCACCCACCACGCATCGCGCCGCATCGTCTCACCCCATGCGCGTCGCCGCAGCTGAACGACTTCGGCGCGCATGGCCGCCTACTTCTTGTCCTGCTGAGTCTTGTCCTGCTGAGTCTTGTCCGCTACGTACATCTCGAGATAACCGCACTCTTCGCAGACGAATGGCATTACGACGAGGCCCGAGTTGGGACTGATCGTGCCCTCCATCGCGTTGCCCTCGACATTGGCGAGAGCCTTCAGAGTTCCAGTGCGGTTCATCCTCGCGTTTGGATGATTGATGCAGTAGCGCTTTCCGTCCTTGATCGGCATGCGTTGTTCCGGGGCAAGAGTGTGAATCGGGAACCGGACGCAAATGTATGGACGCGGGGAGGCGGCAGCCAGCGGGCTCGCGACATTCTGCCGCCGGGATACAGCCGCAAAATCACTCCAGCCTGACAGTCACCTGTACCAGGCTCTGACTCGAGCCTGATACATGTGAAGAAAACTATGCGCGCGTACGTGCCCCGCGACGCTGACGCATCTTCTGCTTCTGTCCGTCCATCCTGCTCTTCCGCTGCTGCGTGCGCGCATCCCACTTCGTGCGCTGCTCCGTCGTCAGCAAGCCGCGGATCTCGTTATGCTCCTGCTGCCTGATCGCCTGGGCGCGCGTCCGGAACTGTTCCATTTGCTGCCGAACCCGTGCACGAACGGCCGAGCTGGTGTCGCCCTTCTGCAGCGTCGAGCGGAGGCTCTGACGCTGGGTCTTGTTCTGCTCGCGCAGGGTCTGGTATTGAGGACGGTACTTCTCGCGGATCTGTGTGAGCCGCGTCTGCTGCGCTGCCGACAGGTTAAGGTCGCGCATCAGCTGCCCGCTGCGGGCACCGCGCTGGCGCATCCCTCGTTGCGCCCGGTCCTTTCCAGCGCGCCGCATTCCGCGATGTCTGGGGCCGCGATCACCCTGGCCTTCTACCCGTGCGCCTTCGCAGGGCATCGTGCCCTGCGTCTGCGCCTCGGCAGATCCGGCGAATCCAGCGATCAAAGCGGCGCTCAAGGCAGCCGCGCGAAATTTAGACATTCACTCCTCCACATCGTTGACCGGGCGCACCATGCGCACCGTTGCATGGTAGACGCGGGGCCGCCGTCGCCGTTAGGAGGGAAACGGGGTTTTGGATGTAAGAAAAATCTTGCAATTGCAGGGGAACAAATCCGCAACTCGCATGTTGAAAAGCACAGCTGTGGCCATTGAGCCGGAGCGGTGGACTGAGCTTTTGAGGTCAGCATCGTGGGGTGAAAAAGCCGATAGCCGGAGCTTACCAGCTTGAGCCGCGCCAAACGGAACGACGGGACAGCGGCCCTACCGTTTCAACACCGTTTGGAGTTAGCCCTGTTGAACCGGGATGGTGGGGGAGTCAAAAACCGGATGATGGGTGAGCCCGCGTCCAACCCGCAGTAGCCCACGGCTCCGGCTCACTAAGCTCGAGCTTTCAGCTTTTTCACCCACGATTTTAACCTTAAAAGCTCAGAGCGCACCGCCCCGGCTCAATGCCGGTAGCTCGGTAGTTCAGCCGGCCGCGGCGGTAGGCACCGTCCCGAACCTGCGCTCGCGCGCATTGAACTCTTCGACCGCCCCAGCCAGATCCGCGGGCGAGAACTCGGGCCACATGCGGCGCGTGAAGTACAACTCCGCGTACGCACATTCCCACAGCAGAAAATCGCTGAGTCGCTGCTCACCCCCGGTGCGAATGAGCAGATCGACGTCACGCGATTCACCGCTGCCGTGGTCAACGGTGGCGAGATTCCGGGCGAACTCCGCACGAGATGCGTCGCCCTCTTCGGCATCGGGCGAGATCGCCCGCGCCGCACGGAGGATCGCATCGCGCGACGAGTAATCGACAGCAATGCGCAGATCGAGAGCTCGGCCCTGCCGCGTTGCCTGCTCGGCGTTGTTGATCGCACGGAGAAGCTCCGCCGGAATGCGGTCGCGGCGGCCGATGATGCGCATGCGCACTCCATTGGTGACGCAACGCGCGACTTCAGAGATCAGATAGCGTCGAAAGAGACGCATCAGCAGCGCGACCTCTCGCGACGGGCGGCGCCAGTTGTCAGCGGAGAAGGCATAGAGGGTCAGCGTCCCTATACCGCACTCCGGTGCGGACTCCACGATCTTCCGAACGGTGCGCGCACCGGCGATATGTCCTGCGGTTCGCAGCTGTCCGCGCCCGGTCGCCCATCGACCATTGCCGTCCATGATGATCGCGACGTGAATGCCCCGCGGTTTTGTCTTGTTCATGATCCGTCGTCTCGCGGGCTAGCGATCTCTGGTGGCGCGGATCAGCGCTTCCATGTGGTCGAGGTACCGCTCGAGAGCCCGTCGGCCGGCGGCGGTCAACTTGTACTGCGTCTTCGGCATGCGGCCCTCGAATGATTTTGTGCAGGCGATGTATTCCGCCTCCTCGAGCTTGCGCGCGTGCACGCTCAGGTTTCCGTCGGTGGTGCTCATCAGCTTTTTGAGGTCGCTGAAGCTGAGTGATTCGTTCACCGCCAGAGCGCTGACGATCCCAAGCCGAAGGCGCTCATGAATAAGGCGATCGAGTGGCTCCGACTTTTTCGCCGGAGAGCGCCGAAACCCGGCGCGCCGAAGCGATCCATGTGGGCGCGAGTCGTCTCGCGCCGCTCCGCCCTTAGCCACCGTGTCTCCTCGCGATTGCGATTCCAAATGCTACGTGAAGGCCGCCGAACGCGGCGCCCATGATCCACGGATTCCACACCATCGGCGAAAACAGGGAGATGACGCCCGCGCCCATGAAACAGAGGCCCATCACCGGGACTATCTTCACAGAAAACGCCCCGCCCGCGACCACCGCCGTTCCATAAAGAAGCAGCCAGACTCCCGGTATGGCCTCCAGAAATCCGGCGCGGAACAACACCAGCGTTAGCAAAGCTCCAACGAACATCGGCGGCGAAAAGCTGAGCACGAACTTGCGGCCCGGCCCCGACAGAAGCGGCATTCGCGCCGCACGAGCCTTGCGCACCATCGCCCAGATCATCACCAGCGGCGACAGTACCGCCCACCCCAGCCAGGTGTTGAGCTCCGCCGCCGGCGAACCTTGGCGTCCACCGGTGATCGCTACGCCGATGGAAAGAACACCGATCGCCACCATCCCCCAGCCGGATACCGCGGTGAACGACCCGGCGGCTTCCATCGTATCGCGAATGAACGCTAGATTGTCCATCGCGCGGAGATGAAGCGATGGCGGGTCCTGAGCCGGCGGCGGTCTGAGCGGACGCACTGAAGTCATGCGCATATCATATTCTCCGCTTCATACCGTTGTCAAGTACTTTGCGTTTTAAAGTATATGTGCCGCTGCTCTTCCCGAACAGCGTTCCTCCGGCGGACAACCCTAGCCCAGAGTGATTGGACCCGGTAGCGGATCGCTCGCCGGAAAGCTCTGCTCCACCATTTTGTCGAGTCTGCGCTCCTCCATTGCCGTAGAGAGCAGAGCGACGAGATTGGAGCAGAATGCGGGTAGATCTTCGGGCCGCCTGCTCGTCAGCAGCTTCTGATCGACTTGTGCCTGTTTGTCCACCCACGATCCGCCGGCCGAGCGAATCTCGCCCGCGAGCTCGGGGTGCGAAGTGAGAGTGCGGCCCTGAACCGAGCCCGCTTCGACTATCAGCCGCGGCGCGTGACAAATCGCCCCGACCGGCTTGTCCGCCTCCATGAACCCGCGCACCAGCTGGACGGCAGCGGCGTTGACCCGAAGGGCCTCAGTGTTTCTCAGGCCGCCGGGAATGACGAGAGCATCGAAGTCCCGCGCTGTCACGTCCGTCGCCAGAGCGTCGACATCGAACGTGTCGGCCTTTTCTTCGTGAATGAAACCCTGGATCGCACCCGCTTTGAGCGAAATCAGCTGCACCTCGGCGCGCGCTTCCTTCAACGCTTGCCACGGAGCGGTGAGCTCCACCTGCTCGACACCGTCGGTCGCCAGGAACGCCACTTTTCGACCCGTCAGATTTCTTGCCATCCACTCCCCCAGCTGTCTGTGACTTTCCAACGATCCTGAAGGGTCAGGAAACGTGCCATATTTAGCAATGACCCTTGTGGACCTTTACGGCCACGAAACATTTCGCAGTCGATTCTCGCATGGCGTCGAAGCCGGCAGCCTTCCCGCCAGCCTTCTCTTCCACGGCCCGCGAGGGATAGGCAAACAACGGCTTGCACTGTGGGTCGCTCAACTCCTGTTGTGCACCGAGCGCCCACGACCCTGCGGAAAATGCCGAAGCTGCCGCTACGCCACAAATCTCACACACCCGGACCTTCACTGGTACTTCCCCCGCCCCCGCCTCAAGGACCCAAACCCTGATCTCGCCGATGTGCGAGATGATTACCGCGAAGCTATGGCCGAACGCGCCGCTGCGGGCGGGCTATACGCCGCACCGCCAGGAAGCGACGGCATCTACGTCGCCACCGTACGAGCAATCCTTCAGCAGGCGGCCGTGTCGCCCGCCATTTCCAGCAGAAAGGTATTCGTGCTCGGAGATGCAGACAGAATGGTACCTCAGGAAGGATCCGAACAGGCCGCGAACGCATTTCTCAAGCTCCTCGAGGAACCCAGCCCCAGCACCATGCTCATCCTCACCTCGAGCGAGCCAGGGTCGCTGCTTCCCCCGATCCGGTCGAGAACTGTCACGGTCCGGGTG
>JALYOO010000006.1 GCA_030856845.1 Gemmatimonadota bacterium | reverse complement strand
CCGGGGCAATCCTTCGCGAGTGGAGCGCATACACCTCAGCAGCTTCGCGCTGCCAGTGCATTTCGATCGTGCGCCGCTCCTCTGGCTGGATTCGGCTGGCGACAGCGAAAGTATCGAGCGGATGAGGTCGTACATGTTGACCGCGCGCTCGGAAGACATTCGGCGCGAGCTAGTGGCCGCGACCGGCGTGCATCAGGATTCCAGATTGGTGGTTCCCTTCCTCATCGGTCTGCTCCAATCGCGCACCGAGACAGAAGGTGTTCGCCGCGAGGCAGCGGAATGGCTCGGCAAGAAGCCTGACCCACGAAGCATTGCCGCTCTTGTGCGCGCCGCACGAACCGATCGGAACGAGGGCGTGAGGCACGATGCGATCGAAGCGTTCGGTCACATGAAGTACACCGCCGCGTCCGACACACTGATCGCGCTCGGCCAGTCACTCGAGTCGGAGGAGCTGCGAAAGGTTGCGATCGAGGCGCTTGGCCACCGTGCCGATGCGAGGGCACTGGAGTATCTGACGCGCATGGCACGCAGCGGCAGATCGCCGGAGCTGCGGATACATGCGATCGAAGCGATCGGTAGCCTGCCGGACGGGCGCGGGTTCGCCACAATCACCGACATCGCGCGCAATGACCCGTCGTCCGAAATCCGTCGAAAGGCGGTCGAAGAGCTGGCACACGCCGAACCGCCGAGCCGTGCTATGGAGGTTCTTCGGCAGATCATTCGCAGCGATCCGGATCCATCGGTGCAAAGCGAGGCCGCAGAAACGATCGCCGAAGTTAATGATCCGCGAACAGTCGGAATTCTGACAGAGCTGGCGAAGTCCGGATCCGACCTGCGCGTTCAGCTCGAAGCGACGGAAAGCCTCGGCGAGACAGCTGCGCCGCGCGAGGCGATGGCAGCGCTTCGCGAGCTGGCGCGGGCGCACGAGTCACTCGAGGTGCGCAAGAAGGCGCTCGAGACTATCGGGGATTTCCATGAAGAGCAGGGCTCCGTCGAGGCGCTCGTCCAGGTAGCGCGTAGCAGAGAGTCGATCGAGCTGCGCCTCGCGGCGATAGAGGCGCTGGGCGAAGCTGCGGGTGAACGCGGTCTGGCAGAGCTGTCGACGCTCGCACGCGGCAGGGAGGAGCTCGAGCTGCGGCTCAAGGCGATAGAAACCTATGCCTCTTCGGCGCGCCCGACCGCGGCGGTGACAATGCTCAAGGCAATCATTGCCGCGGACGGCAATGAGGACGTGCGGATGCAGGCGCTCGAGTCGCTGTCGGAGGTGGACAACGACATCGCGTGGAAAGCAGTCGCGGAGATTGCTAGATCGAGCGCCGATGCGGGACTGCGGGCCCGGGCAGTGGAACTGATTCGCGAACGTTAGTACGACTCGACGGTCTCCACCCACTTCGCCAGAAACCGGTTCGCCTGGAATCCGTCGAGTGACCGGTGATCGATCGTGAGCGTCACGTAGCACATCGGCTTCACCACGATGCGCTCCGCTTCTCCGCTGCCTTCCACAACGACACGCCTTTCCAAACGGCCAACGCCGAGGATCGCCGACTGTGGCTGGTTGATTACAATCGGCGTCGCGACGATGCTGCCGCTCACTCCGTGATTTGATATCGTGAACGTTCCATTCTGCACGTCGCGGGCATCGAGCTTCCCTTCGCGCGCGCGGTCGGTGAGGTCATGAAGGCGCTCCGCGATACCGAAGAGGTCGAGGTCCTGAGTCTTCCCGATCACAGGGACAATCAGGCCGCCTGAGCCCAGCGCAGTCGCGATACCGATGTTGAAGTAGTCGAAGATCGCGAGCCCGTCATCCTGCCATCTGCTGTTTGCTTCCGGCACTTCCCGGAGCGCCGCCACGGTCGCAGCGACGAAGTACGCGGTATACGTGAGCTTTGCCCCGCGCGACTGAAATTCAGTCCTGTGAGCTTCGCGATGCCTCATCACCGCCGACATGTCGGCGTCGAATACAGTGGTGACGTGAGGGGCAGTCGCGACACTCTGCACCATGTGCTGAGCGATGCTGCGCCGCATCTGAGTGTGCGGCACGAGACGCCCCGGAATCGATGTCCGCGTGAGTCTGCTCCCCGGGCTCGACGCGTCCACGGAATCGTACGCAATCGCGCCCGCGGTGCCGGCGTCGCTCGCCACCCCACGCGCGACATAGTCGAGAACGTCCTGGTGAGTGATCCTTCCACCCTTGCCGGTACCTGTTATCTCCGAAGCATCGAGATCGTGCTCCTTGAGGAGCCGTCGTACGGCAGGGCTCAGCTCACTCGTGCCTCCGCCAACAGCCGAGCTCACCTTGGCAGTACCGTCGGCCTGAATTGAGCTCACCGGTGACGCGGCCGCGTCGCTGGCGACAGTCATTTCGCTCGGTGTGCCCCCGGTTTCGATCCGGCCAAGAAGATCTCCGGGTTCCACCTGCTCGCCATCCTTTCTTAGAATTTCGGCGAGTCGCCCCGAGGCCGGCGCCGCGATCTCCATGTTGACCTTGTCGGTGCTTATCTCCAGCAGCGGCTCATTCTCCGAGACGTCATCCCCGACGCTCTTGAACCAGGTCGACACCACTGACTCGGTTCCTTCGGCCTGTCCCACCGGGACTGCAACATCCACCATGCTCGACATATATGGGATCCCTTATGCTTCGAGCACGGCGGACATCTTTGCGGCGATGGATTCCACACTCGGCACGACTGCGTCCATCAGGCCGAAGTTGTGCGGAACCGGTACGTCGGGGATCGCCAGCCGCTGAATCGGAGCGTCGAGGTTGAAGAACGCCTCCTGCGCGACGACTGCCGCGACCTCCGCACCGAATCCCGCGGTGAGACTGTCCTCATGCACAATGAGGCAACGGCGCGTCCGTCGAACCGAAGCGAGAACTGCCTGGATGTCCCAGGGGGATATCGTTCTGAGATCGATCACCTCGATGGACTCGCCGACTTTTTTCACCGCCGCTTCGCACCGTTCCACCATCGCACCCCACGTGACGACGGTAAGCGCGTCCCCTTTCACCGTGATGCGCGCCTTACCGAGCGGGACTATGTACTCGTCACCCGGATACGGCCGGCGGGCCCAGGGACCATCGAGCAGATGACGATGCTCGAAGAAAATCGTGGGATTGTTGCTGCGTAGCGCGGACCGCAGCAGCCCGACAGCGTCCTCCGCGTTGGATGGAAAGCACATCTGCCATCCGATAGCGTGCGCCCACACCACTTCACCCGATACGCTGTGCCACGGATCACCCACCTTGGCGAATCCGCCCGGCATCCGCACGACGATCGGTGCCGCAAATCTGTTGGCGGTGCGCCAGCGGATAGTACCGCAGTTGTTCAATTGTTCTGTCGCGGGATCGGCGTACTTTCGAAACTGTATCTCGGCGACGGGCATCAGGCCGGCAATCGCCATCCCGACCGCGCGCCCGATGATTCCCTCCTCCGACAGACTCGTGTCGAATACGCGCTTGTCGCCGAACGCATCCTGAAGGCCCATTGTTGCCGCGTGCACTCCGCCCTTGGGCCCGATGTCCTCGCCAAAGATCAGCAGCTTTGGATTCGTGCGCAGCTCGTACTCGAGGGTCCGCCTTATCGCGGTCAGCATGTTTGTTCGCTGCGGCTCGGCCGACGGAGACTCCGACGCTGCTGGAAACCGGTGCCCGCTCGGCGCCAGGCCTCCCACGAGCTGCACATCCGGAGCGCCATCATCGGAGGTTTCCGCAAACCGATACCGCGTTATTTTCGCAGGATCGGGCTCCGGACGACCGAGCGCGCCCGCGAGTGCGGCCTCGACATCGCGCTGGGCCTTGGCTTCGAGCTGGTCCCACTCCGCGTCCGACATCACCGCGGGAACGAGATAGCGGCGCAGCTTGGGCAGCGGATCGCGCGATTTCTCGTTGGCGATGCAGTCCTCCGATTTGTACGCCTGCGTGTCCTGCCCGGAGTGTCCGCAAAGACGCGGAACGTTGAGGCGAAGAAACGCAGGGCCCTTTCCGTCACGCACGTACGCGACGACTTCCTCGAATAGCGCGGCCGACTCAGCCGGATCCGATCCATCGCCTTCTCGAATGTAGAGATTGCGGAATGAAGCCAGATTCGCTGCGATATTGCCGCCGGGAGTCTGTAACTCGCTCGGCACCGAGATCCCGTAACCGTTGTCCTCGATGTAGAAAAGAATCGGCAGCGACAGCGTCGTAGCAATCGTCAGCGCAGACCAGAATCCATTCGTGGCGGCCGAAGCTTCACCGCCGAGCACGACGGCAATCGCGCGATCCCACGAGCGGTCGCCGATTACGTCGCGGTGATACGTAATCGCCTGCGCCCATCCCACGGATGGTGTGTACTGCGATCCCACATCGCCCGACATCGGCAGCACGACGGCGCCGTCGCGGCTCGGCAGATTGCACACCACGCCGATGTCGCGGCCGTCGCTGAATCCACCTGATTTCCGCAGCGGACCAGCGAGCGCGTCCTCGAGCGTGAGGCCGAGTGTCAGGAGCAGGGGTCGTGACCGGTAATAGGCGCCCGCACCGTCATGCCGTCCGGTCAGCAG